>PXBU01000159.1 GCA_003566795.1 Puniceicoccaceae bacterium
GGGACAATGGCAGCGTAATATAATTCAGATTGGTATTAAAGTCATATACGGGATCACCGGCTCCTTTTTGCTCAAATGAAAGCGCTGCACCCAACGAAGCGTAATCACTGAAAGAGTAATTGCCTGAAAGGCATAACCTGATGCCAAAATTTTTGTTATGATTATCGAAAGCCCCTGTCGAATGAATTCCGGCCATGTTTAATCCTGCATCAAGGGAAATATATTGCAATTGAGGGTGTTTCCGGGCCTCTGCCTGCAGGGATGTCAAAACCACCAATGAAAATAAAGCATATATTATTTTCCGGTTCATTGAATTGTCTTAAATACAATCAAATATAGACAAATCCAAATAAAAAAAGCAGTCTGTCACCTAAAATAACAGACTGCTTCAAAAAAATCCTGATTAAAATCTTCTACATGAGATCAATACTTCTTTTTACAAACCTGGAAAGATCTTCACCCTTTAACATGTTATTTGACAAAAGGGCAAGGTCTATCAATTGTTTAACCAGCTTGTTGTCAGAGGCAACTTTTTTCAAAACAGTTTCCTTTTTGCCTTCCAGGTCACTGAGTTTTTTATCAAGATCACTTAACCGGTCTTTTTCTTCCTGTGGGATCTCCTCATCCTTTTTTTCACGGTTTGCTTTTTCCAGTTCTTCTTTGCTGGTTTTTACCGGAGTGATTTTTTCATTGAATTTTTCAAGCTCCTTACCGGCAACATTATCTTTCTCCTCGGCAAGTTTAATAATAAGGGGATGATTTGTATTCACCACAAGGTTATAGCTGTCGGGCATATCGCCGTAAAATCCCATTCCTCCTCCCATTTCAGACATATCTTTCATCCTTCTCATGAACTCTGACTGGGTAATGGTTACAGGGTTGTCAGTCTCATTCATACCCTCACAGGACACGGAGAATACCGGCTTTTCGGGCAATACACTTCTGAAAATAACAGAAAGATCATTCTGCTGATGGGCCGGTAATTTTGATTCAGATTTCTCTTCCTTCAATATCAGCTTGTCTATCACATCCGAATCAACACGGACAAAACGAGAATCATTAAACTTGGTCTCAAGATGGTTTATGAAATGAATGTCAAGCTGTCCGTCCATGACAAGAACATCGAATCCTCTTGATTTCGCCGTTTCAATAAAAGAATATTGCTTTTCGGTATTGGTGGTATAAAGGTAGATGAGGTTTTTGTTTTTGTCGGTTTGATTTTCCTTAATAAACTTCTCGTATTCCACAAAAGTAAAATATTTATTATCGGAGTTCTTCAGCAAGGCAAATTTCTCTGCCTTTTCATAGAATTTTTCATCGCTGATCATTCCATATTGAATGAATATTTTCAAATCATCCCATTTTTTTTCAAACTCCTCCCTGTCTTTTTTAAAATTATCCATCAGGCGGTCGGAAACCTTTTTGGTTATATGGGAGGATATCTTTTTTACATTTGCATCACTTTGCAGATAGCTCCTTGATACATTGAGCGGTATATCGGGAGAATCAAGCACTCCATGAAGCAAAGTAAGGAATTCGGGAACAACTCCTTCAACCGAATCGGTTACAAATACCTGGTTTGAATAAAGCTGAATCTTATTCTTCTGGATTTCAACATTGCTCTTTAGCTTGGGAAAATAAAGTATCCCGGTGAGATTAAAGGGATAATCAACATTAAGATGAATGTGGAAAAGTGGTTTTTCATTCATCGGATACAGCTCCTGATAGAACCTGTCATAGTCCTCTTCTATCAGGTCGGCCGGTTTTTTGGTCCACGCAGGTTCAGTATTGTTTATGATACGAAGCTTGCCGGTCTTAACCTCTTTACCATCTTTCCATTCCTTTTCCATTCCAAAAGCAATGGGTACGGGAAGAAATTTGCAATACTTTTTAAGTAATTCGTAAATTCGGTTTTCTTCAAGAAACTCTTTTGAATCGTCAGATATATGAAGCACAACTTCGGTGCCGACATCATCCTTTTCAATATCTTCCAGGGTGTAACGAGGACTCCCGTCGCAACTCCATTTTATGGCCTGAGAATCTTCCCGGTAAGATTTGGTATATATCTCCACTTTATCGGCAACCATAAATGAGGAGTAAAAACCAAGACCGAAATGACCGATTATAGCATCTACCTTATCCTTATATTTTTCCAGAAAATCCTCGGCACTTGAAAATGCAATCTGGTTTATATATTTTTTTATTTCATCGGCTGTCATTCCAATTCCGCGATCCGAAACAGTCAGGGTCTTTTTCTTTTTATCATGGCTCACCCGCACAGTTCGATCACCAAGCTCACCCTTAAAATCACCTACCGATGCCAGCGTTTTAAGTTTCTGAGTGGCATCAATGGCATTGGAAACCAGCTCCCTGAGGAATATTTCATGGTCGGAATAGAGAAATTTCTTGATTATCGGAAAAATATTCTCAGTTTTTACATCAATCTTACCTTTTTGCATTTCTATTTAAATTTAAGTTAAACACAGCTTTTAAAGTTTTAAGTGTTTTTTCAAAGCCTGTGCCAAATGGCATAACTGACAAATAGTCATTTAAGGGCTCCATTCCACATCCTGCTGATGGATCCACCAGCCATTGCTGAATCGCAGACCGTCATAAGATAAATCAGGTCCGTAATAGCGGTAGTGCCCTTTTAACCGTGGTGATCCCGGTGAGAGATGATCGTATACGATCATCTCTCAC
>PXBU01000444.1 GCA_003566795.1 Puniceicoccaceae bacterium
AGCTGAGGTCGGCAAGCGCTGGTATCTGCCGGCCGATGCCTGGGTGGCAGCAGCGACCGAGGGCACTGAGGAGTACAACGCTGCCGAGGCCCTGATGAAAGGGCCGGAATATGAACTACCAGACGGCGCGTTCTTCCTTGACAAGGAAGGTAACGAAAGGCGATATGCCCGGATTCGGTGGTGGTCACGAGCACCCCGGACGCTGAATGACGCCCTGCTCTTTCAAAGCCCGCCCGAGGGACTGGACACCACCAGAGGCTACGCAAATCCCGACCATCCGACCTATTCAAAAAACGCTCCACCGGTTTTTTTCGGGCACTACTGGAATCAAGGAATACCAATGCCGGAGGCGCCCAACGCCGTTTGCCTGGATTACAGTGCCGGGCGCGGCAAGGATCTGGTGGCCTATCGGCTTGAAAATAGTGCGGTGATCAGCCCGAGCGGCTACGTCAGCCAACCGGTTGCGAAGGAGAATACCGTCTGACCTGATGGGGCACTCTTGCTAGACTTATCGCATGGCTGGCACCTGCCCTTTTTGCAATCCTGATCCGGACCGGGTCTTTCTGGAAACCGACCGGATACTCGGGCTGTGGGACAAGTACCCGGTCAGTCCCGGCCACGCTCTTCTGGTGCCTCGCCGACATGTTGCCGGTTGGTTCGACGCTACCAACGAGGAACACGCGGCACTGACAGTAGCGCTCGAAATCGCCCGCCACAAAATTCTTGAACAGCACCGCCCGGACGGATTCAATATCGGCGTCAACTCCGGCGAAGCGGCGGGGCAGACCATTTTTCATCTGCATGTGCATCTGATCCCGCGATACAAGGGCGATCAGGACGATCCACGTGGGGGCGTTCGTCGGTTGTTTCCGAGCAAAGCCAAATATTGGCCAGACAAGAGCGAATTGGACTGACCGGCATGCCGCAGAGAAACCTCACAGAACGCCTCTACAATTTGCGGCGCGATCGCAGTAGTGGGTATGAAAAGCCCTACAAACCGGCACTGCTTTTGAGCCTGATAGATCTGATTGAGCGCGGAGACATCATCCGAAATCAGATTCTTCTGACCGACGACTTAATCAGCCGCTATAAGGACTGTATCGCGATAGTTGGCTCGGCAGATGATGTGACGAAGATTGCATATCCGTTCTGGCATCTGGCCGGTGACGGAATCTGGGTGCTATACGACTTCTCAGGCCAGCCACTTTATCGTCCCGCGCAGGAAGGGATTGGCTCCCTTTCCGTGAAGAGGATCCGTGAAAGCATGCACCACGCTTCGCTGGATGAACAGCTTTTCATCGCCCTCAACCGGCCCATAGAGCGAAACCTTTTGCGAGACGCGATTATCAGCCGCTACTTTCCGAAACACAGAGATAAGCTGCGGGCGTCACGGGCAGATTTCCTCCAGCAATCCGAGGACAAAGCCGATGATGGTGGTGCACTGGAGAACGACCCTGCTAGAAGTGCGGCTTTTTCCAAGACCATCAAGTGCGTATACGACTTTCAATGTGCGGCCTGCGGCATCCGGTTGCGCTATCAGGACCTCAATCTAGTCGATGCATGCCATCTCGTTCCGTTTTCGCTATCTTTCAATGATCACCCCAGCAATGGCGTCGCGCTGTGCAAGAATCACCACTGGGCGCTGGATCGCCACTTGATCGCTCCTGAGAGAGTGGCTGGGCAACTGATCTGGAAAAGCTCGAAACGGTTGGACCCAAGAACCGATGACCAGCATCTTTTGATCGAACTGGAGGGACAACCCCTTTTGTTGCCTAGGGATGAGGACTTCTATCCAGCCGATGCGAGTATTGAATGGAGAATGGAACGGCTCCTCGGGTAATCCCCTCATTTATAGCGGGCCGCAAAAGTAGAGCTTAGGCCACCATGGCCAACTGCTGTTTCGGAGTAATGCCTCCAAGGGCCATATTGGGTCGTTCGTTATTGTAGGTCCAGAGCCAGCGAGTGGCGAACTCGCGGACCTGATCGATGGATTCAAAAAGGTATTGAGCCAGCCAGTCATATCGGACCGTGCGGTTGTAGCGCTCGATGTAGGCGTTCTGCTGCGGCTTGCCAGGCTGGATGTATTCCAGCCGGATACCACGCCGCTCTGCCCAGCACGAGACGGCAGAACTGACGTACTCAGGCCCGTTGTCACAGCGAAGAACCTTGGGTTTGCCACGCCACTCAATAACCTGCTCCAGGGCCCGGATAACGCGCTCCGACGGCAGTGAGAGATCGACTTCGATCGCCAGGCCCTCACGATTGAAGTCGTCCAGAACATTGAACAGCGGGTAGCTGCGGCCGTCTTGGAGCTGATCATGCATGGAGTCCATCGACCAGCACTCGTTGATTGCCGAGGGTTCGGCCAGGGGTAATCCGGTTCCCGAGCGCAAGAGTGCCGACCGTCTATGGAAGCTTTAATTCGGGCAAGAGTCATGTGCCCGAAGGTCGTTCGAAAAAAGTGCTTAGGTCATAGATAAATACATGAAAGCTAAGGTTTGTATTCCGAGGCAGCGTGGTGCCCTCGGATCCAAGCGAGTGCTTGGGTCGTATTTTGGATTTTTTCAGCCTTGTGCCCATTTTGTGCCCAAACAGTGCTTCGGTCACTCAAATTGACCTCAGCACGCGCGATGCTAGGGTAAGAGTGCTTAGGTCAAATCAGCCGATCCCCAAAACTCACTTGGGCACAGGA
>PXBU01000154.1 GCA_003566795.1 Puniceicoccaceae bacterium
TACATACTGGAGAAAAGGTATATCCTGCAAGCAATCTGATGGCACAGTTCTCAATGCGTTGTCCTGCAGACGTAGCACACGATCGGGTGTCATGCTCAACACCAGGGTGCGGTCTCTGATAAGAGGAGTCACAGATCCGTCAAAGTTCAATAGAGGATCAGCATCGACGCTATACTGATAAAATGTACCGGGTTCAGGACCCGTATCGGCATTTACAGCACCAGAGAACGTAACACCCTCATCATGAAGTCTGCCCGAGGAATCATACCTAAAGGCAAACAGGCTTAGGAAATCTTCATAATTATTCGCTCCTGTTATGTAACCAGGCTTGGGCCAGAACTCGCCAGAGGGGGGTAGCATCTCTGATACGGCAGGACTATTGTCAACAAGTCTTACTGCTTTATCCGTCAACGCGTTTAGAGATGTGTCCCCAACTGGATAATAAATCTCGAGATAAACGCCACCGTGTCTCCATATGCGGGAGAATATAAACTCATACACGAACTTACTGACTCTGAATCGATGTGAGAAAGCAATTGAAGATGCATCAAACTTACGCCATTCAGCTGCCTGCAAAGTATTATCAAACATCAGAGGTATGAGAAAGTAATCGGGATCATGATTCAGTAATCTACTAATCTGCTCCAGCTGCTGTTCATATGATTCTTCATCTTTATAATTGTACACATCCCTGAGAATATGTTTAGGTCTCACAAGATCAGTTGTCAGATCGGATAAGTACTCCGATAGAGCCTCTACCATATCGGTATAATAGTCCTGGTCCTCTAACATGTGGTGAAGATAGGCGGTCCTAGGGGTTAGAGTAATAGAAGAGTTGAAGGACTCATAGGTGCGGACCAGTTCTTGGAATCTACCAGAGGGGTGTGTATATGTGATTGTTTTTGTTTCATCAGGAGATGATAACGGATTGTCTGACATACTATTTAGTTACCTTTCCCTATTCCTGGATATCTTCGTCATTAGAAAAGCTCATCTGGAACTCACTCTCAAATTGAGTTCTGTATCGGAGGTCAGCTTTTATATAATTTTGCTCCAGATCAAATATAGAAAAGTCTTCATCGAGTCGTAAGTCCAGACTCTGAGGCATTGCCAATATCTGAATAAAACTGGGCCGCGGAGTGGCGTTCTCTTGGGCGTCTCTGTAACTATCATTGGGAATAAAGAATACGTTTTTTCCTCCCTCATTCACCTTAATGAATATGGTACCGGCTCCCGCCTGAGCTCCGCCTGTGTCCTGAGGGTTAAATGTAACTTCAATAGGGGCCATGTGGGTATCATCAGGAGCAACGGCACCTGGTATAGTGCCTAGGAACTCGTCTTCATTGAACGAGCTCTGGACATCAGGATCCTGAGCCCATCTTCTTGATTTCCAGTCTCCGTGATCATCATGGTAATCTATTACAAACTCTGCGGAGGCCACCCCTTCGCCGATAGGTACCACGTCCGTATAATATAAATATACAGTTGGAGTACCAGATGGGTCATCAGGAGCTATTTCTAAAATACGATAAGCCTGAGGCACTACCTCGTTCAACCGTGTCGCCAGAGCACCGATAGCCACAGGATCTCCGGTACCTGAATCGTACTCAAAATCTTCATCCTCTGTAAGCTCAATACGATTTATCCAGTTCCACACTGTGTTTGTTTTTTCTCTGAAAGTGTTTTGCACGTCGGCGAACAAAGCCCGCGTACGCTCAGGGGTTAGAACTACATCTCTTAGCAAATCAAATTGACGTGTAATATATATATCATCAACACCTTGAGGCTCCGGATTAGGGACCACCAGCACTGTACGGCTTCTATGCCGCAGCGGCGTATAAGGTACTTCGAAGTCTATTCTCAAAACATATTCAACATCATTCTCGACGGTTCTGAAAGGAGGCAGGCTCGGGTTATATACGAAGTCAATCTGCAGAGCACCTGTTTCATTTTCTACAAACTCACTCAAGTAGAAGTCTTTCTGTATGCGAGCCTCAGGAAATGCGCGTGCTTGTATAAGGGCAGGTATTCGAGTACGCAACAGGGTCATTACATCGATATGAAAGATGGGTTGTCTAAATTCCAAGGACTGTATTCTGTATACATCATAAAGAACTCTTCTAACTTCATTGACGAAGAATTGAAGAGGTCTCGTGACATCGTTAACGAATCCTTGCACATTGTACGTCACGCTCACGCGATCAGGTTCATGGTATTGTATAATATCTGTTGGACTCGCTTTGCGTCCGATTGCATTCCGAACGCTGTTCAATATGCTGCTGGGCTCAGGATTCTGTCCTCCCTCGAGAAGAGCAGTGAAGCTTACTGTATCGCGTTCAGTTCCCTCTTGGTTATTTCTCAGCGTTCCTCTAAATACCCTCGCAGTTCTTATATTAGGCTGGGCTTCAATTATAGCCTTATAAGCCTCCTCAGATCCTATTGTATCTACAGTCAGATAATGCTCCGGTGCACGTGCTTTTATATCCGACAGCGTATCTTCATCAGCACCATTGGCTATAGGTGAGAGGTTGCTTACGTATAGCTCAGATCCACTTACGGTTACATTTATATCGCGTAGTATGTTGGTCAGGCGATTAGATGCATCGATATTACCAGCAGTACCTTCTGTTTCCAAATACTCTACTGTCACATTGGAATCTGGCGGGAGCTTCCTTCCTGAAAA
>PXBU01000319.1 GCA_003566795.1 Puniceicoccaceae bacterium
CAGCGCACCAAAGCCCCAGTTGTCGAGCTGCTCGCAGATCGGCAGCATTTGCCCGGTCGTCATGCGGGTGGAGGCCAGACTCTGGTGGCCGTCGCGGAGAATATTGTTGTTAAGCTGAACTGATTTCATGTTTTTAAAGTATTAGCTTCGCTTAAATGGAATCCATGAGGGTTCAAGCCCAAAATAACGAAGCTTGGTGATTTGAGGGGATTTAACCAATGGCTGAAGCGGCGGCCTTGGCGACTTAAAAAAACACTGGACCAAAAGGTAGGGAGGCTTGGGAGCAGGGCCTGCCTACCATTTTTTTCATAAGCGGAAATAAGGGAGGATAAGCGGTCTCCGGCTCTGCCGGATTTTCTCTTCTTTAAACAAAGTTAAGAAACAGCCCAAAAAAGGGCTTTTCATTTTAGCAGAATCGACTAGCCATAGTCATTCAGGACGCCGAAGTAGCTCAGCTGGTAGAGCAATTCATTCGTAATGAATAGGTCGTCGGTTCGAATCCGATCTTCGGCTCCATTGCTTTGCGCCTGCGATCGGATTCGAAGCGACGACCGGTGATGAAAGTAGGTCTCTGGTGGTCACCTTCGGTGGCACTGCGCTGCGCTGCGTGGAACGAATCCGATCTTCGGCTCCAGGCTTCGTTTGGGAGCATTATAGGCTGGAACCTGGCGGTGAGCTGCTTTTCCTAGTTGTATGCGTTTTGGGCGTTTCACAGCAGTTTTTCTTTTATGGGTGGTCTCGGCTTCGTTGTGGGCGCAGATGACGCCGAGTGCGCCGGTTAAGAATTTTCGCTTTCCCCGGTTTGCGGAGAGCGGCTACACCGAGTGGGTGCTACAGGGGGCCAAGGGCATCTACGACAGTGAGGAACAGATCCGGGTGGAGGAGATGGCGCTACGGGTCTACTCCGGCGATGAGCGGATGACCCGGGAGTTGACGCTGGACAGTCCGCAAGCGACGATTCGCTTGCAGGAGAACCGGGCTTTTTCGGATACGGCCATAGAGATTGTCGGTGCCAATTTCAAGATCACCGGCACGGGCTGGGAATGGTTGGGCGAGAGCAAGGAGATCGTGGTGGCAGCGGATGCGGTGGTGGAATTCACGCAAGCTATCGGCGGCGGTTTGTCGCCGGCACCGGAGGGGGGCGAGGCACGGCGGACCATTATCAGGAGTGATCAGCTGGTGTTGCAAACCACTGAGGAGGCGTATCGTTTTGAATTCAGCGGAGCGGTGCGTGCGGTCTCTGACGAAATGGACTTACAGAGCAATTTATTACAGGTGCTGGCGGATGTGCCGGAGGGGAGTGGTGCCAGCCCGGCACCGGATGCGGGTAATTTGGATTCGGTCCGCCAGATTATTGCGCGAGAGGAGGTGCGGATTATCCAGCAGGGGCGGATCGTGCGGGCGGGCGAGGCGCACTTCCACCCCAGGGAGGGTCGGGCGACTTTGATTGGCAGGCCGAGTGTGGAAGTCGCGGGTGCGTATCTTGCCGGGGCGGTGATGCGCACCCATTCTGGCGAGTTCGTGATCGAGGGCAGTTCGGGCGAGGGGCGGGCGCAGATGATTTTGATGGAGACCGGAGGTTTGGGGCTGCAGGGTATGTCGGCACTGAGTGCAGAGACGATTGTGCTGGCGAATAAAATAACCATGCAGGCCGTCGAAGGCGGCAACCGGTTTACCTTTGAGGAGCAGGTGGAGGTGATGTCTGGGGCCGTGCAGTTGCAGGCTGATTCGATGACAATTGAGGCAGATGCCGCCGACCCGGCAGTCATGGCTGAATCTGAGGCCAGCCAAGCCGCTGAGTTCAAAGTCGGCCAGCCCCGTCACCTGATTGCCGAGGGCGGGGTCCGGATTGAGCAGGAGGGGCAGGTAGCAACGGGCGACCGGGTGGTATTTTATCCCGCAGAGGAGCGGGCCGAATTGATGGGCCAGCCTAAAGTGACGAATGGTGAGGCGGTGTTGACCGGGCACCGGATGGAGCTCAGCCCGGGGCAGGCAGTCGTGACTGGTGATGGGACTGAGAAGGTGAAAGTCGAGCTGCCGGTCATGCCGGATCTGGGCTTCCAGGTGGTCGGGCCATCGCGGGAGCGCGGCGATACGGATACGGAGACGGAGGCAGCGCAGCAAATCCCGCCGGAGTTGACCATTGTGCAGAGTCGGCAACTGCTTATGGTTGAGGAGGCGGAGCAGACTTTGTTTCGCTTTAGCGATGCGGTCGAAATTTCGGCCACCAATCTGGAAGCCTCCTGCGATCGACTGGATGTGATTGCGACTCGGGGTCATGATGACGGCGCGGCGGAGGTCTCGCACCAGAGCTTGCAAGTCGAGCGCATCGAAGCGCATGATTCGGTCGAGATTCGGCAAGCAGGCCGCACGGCCACCGCCAGTCGGGCCTTTATTATGCCACAGGAAGGCAAGCTGGTGCTGGAAGACAATGCGGTGGTCAATGATGAGCGGGGCCGTGTATCGGGCTATCGAATGACGCTGTTGCAGGGACAGCGCCGGGCTATTGTGGAGGGTGGGGAGGCTCCCGGGCAGGAACGAGCCCGCATCACCTTACCGCCCTTACGGGACAGCCGGGCGGATTGATTTTATATCAACAATCAAAGGATTGCGTTGCGCATCGCCGCACGACTACTTTTTATCATGCGCACTATGGATTCTATTTCTGCCCCAGCAA
>PXBU01000112.1 GCA_003566795.1 Puniceicoccaceae bacterium
CAACGGGTCCGAGTGCTCCGGATAGAGCGTATCCCCTGACTTGACGCCGGTTTCGGACCTGAACGTCCCCCAGCGCGATCCCTGGCGCTGGAAATTTTCAGAAAAATGTTGCGCGAGGCCTTTTTTTATGTAAAACTGTATCCGGATTGGGACAAAAAGGTACAGATATGGACTCCAGCCAGCTTCGAAAACAGATCCAGCAGAACCAGCGGGAGATAGGCGAGCTGCTCAGAGTGCTTAAGCAGCGCCGCCCCTTGATTCGCGGAAACGTCTACAACCTACGCCGGAAATGCGGGAAAGCCCGCTGCCGTTGCCAGGATGGGCACCTTCACGAGAGCTGGGTATTGTCCGTTCCGGAAAAGGGGCGCAAACGCATGCGGACGATCCCCAAAGGCAAGCGTGCGCAGTGGCAATCGATGACCGAGAGCTATCGCCGGTTCCGCCGCGCCCGCGCCCAGCTGGTCAAGCTTTTCACCGAGGTGCTCAAGCTGGTCGATCAACTGGAGCGGGAGCGCACCGTGCCCCCTCCCGAATAGAAAAGGAAACGCCATGCCACCGATTGTTGTCTATGAACAGAACAAAGCCTATGTGATGGAGCAGTTCCACAACGGGCATTTTGACTATGTCGAGGTCGTGCAGGAAGTAGCCCAGCGCGACTTCTTCCGTTACGTGGCCAGCACAACCCTGCTGGAGCGTCTGGCCGAAACCTATCCCTCGCCGCGAAGCAAGGAGGAGGTGCCGACATGGTTCTATCTGTCCGCGGACATGGCCATGCGCCTGCACGGCAACCATGCGTTCAACGGCTTTCCCTGGGTGATCAGCACCGGCGGGTTGTTGTCCGCTTTCGGGCCGGCGCTGGGAACGAAAAGGGTTGATCCGCAGACCGGTCAACTGCGCGTTGAATGCAATGGGTTCAACGCGAAGAACGCCTACCCTCGCCAGACACCTTGCGATCCCGACTTCCTGCGCAAGATCGCCAGGGACACGCCGGCGGATCAACTGATGTCATGGTTCAATGGCCCGGTGCAGCAGATCTTCCGCCGGCACCGTTACTTCGACAAGGCCGGCATTTTCATTGCGGACGGCTCCTATATCTTCGTGCCGGACAACGAGCACTACGAGGGCAGTGTGAAGATGCTCTTTGACGAACACAACCGTCCGGTCGGCAAAGAACGGGAGAAGAAGATGAGCGCGGCCGAGTTGAAGCGCTGCCAATGGCGGCGGTGTTACAAGATGGTCAGCCTGCTGCACACCAACGAAACCGGGGACTTCTTCCTTTATGCGGGCATGCGTATCGTGCCGGGCAACGACCATGAATGCCCGATACTATGGGAAATGGTCGATGAATTCGTCGCGGCGATGGGCAAAGGCGTGATCAATGATCTGATCCTGGACCGCGGCTTCCTGGACGGAGAAGCCATCGCCAGAGTCAAAACCGAATACGGCATGGATGTTACCATCGGGGTGAAGCGTAACATGAACGTCTTTGAGGACGCCTTGGGTCTGCTCGACTTCCCGGAGGTCCAGTGGGAAAGCTATACGCGTGAGCCGGGCGAACTTCCCGTACCGTTCAGGCGCCACTACGCCGACACGCCCAGGCCTGAACATATTGAAAAGCGCGAGGCGTCCCGGCAGCGCAAGCTCGACGAGCAACGCGCTGCCGGCGAACGCCCGCCGGCCGGGGAACCCGAACAGATCATGCTGACGCGGATCAAAGATCTGACGACATGGTCAAGCTGTTCGGTGCCGCTGGATCTGGTAGTGTGCCGGGATAGCCAGGAGGCGGCACTTGACGAAGCGTGGGGCATCCTCTCAACCGACCGGGAGGAATCGACGGCGGCGCCCGCCGCAAAACGTTATCACCTGCGCATACACATCGAAGAACGCCACCGTCACTTGAAGTGCTTCTGGGATCTGGCCGGGTTCACTTCACCGAGCTTTGCCCTGGTGGCCAACCAGATCATTTTCACGGCTTTGACCTACTCGCTCCTTCAGCAGCAGATCCTCAGGCAAGCGCGCAAAGCTCTGAACAAGGCGACCAAGAAACGACTACTCGAAGAACTCGCCTCGGCGCCCACGTATATCACGGTGTTCACCCATCACTACTATGGGACGTTCCATAATCTCGAATACACCGATATGGCCCTGTCGGTATCGGAAGATGCCCGACAGAAGCTGCGGGTGTTGATCAGGAAGAAAAAACGCGAAATGCGCCTGGCCTTCCCGGATGGACCCGCTCCGTAGAAGCTCGATCGTCCCGTACTCTGATGCTGCCGGCGGCTTACCCCGTCACGGCTGCTTGCGCCCTCGTGCCGCCCACGGGGCTCCCTGCACACCGCAGCAACGTCTCTCATCGGTATCACGGCTTTGCCTCGGCCCGCAACAGCACCGACAGTGGCCCAATGTCCCGCTGCCCCCTCCCCACTGTCTGAATCGCAGGCAGCAAAGCATTGCTCTTGCGTGACGGTCGTCACTGTGATATGTAGTAATACGTTTTAGACTGTATCATTGCGGAGCATTTGCGACGCGCATAAGCGGAGGCGCAGGCCAATGTCAGGACCAGAACGATGGTATTCGCTCGAAGAGATCGCCGAGCATCTCGGCGTGAGCCAGGATACGATCCATCGGTGGATCAGAACGAAACAGATGCCAGCGCATAAGGTCGG
>PXBU01000181.1 GCA_003566795.1 Puniceicoccaceae bacterium
CCCGGCGCGGGCTGGATCGCTATGGCGCGGGCACTGCCTCGGTGCGTTTTATTTGCGGCACTTTCGATGCGCACCGGGAGTTGGAGGCGAAGCTGGCCAGGTTTTCCGGCACGGTGGCGGCCTTGAGCTATGTGAGTTGTTGGAACGCCAACGAGGCGGCGATTGCGACGGCGGTGGGCCCGCAGGATGTGATTCTCTCTGATGAGTTGAACCACGCCAGCATCATCGATGCCTGTCGTCTGGCCCGTCCGCTCAAGCGGACGGTCTATAAGCATCAGGATCTCGAGGACCTCCGTGCGAAGATGGAGGCGTGGTCGCAGCAGGCGGAAGTGATCTGGGTGGTCACCGACGGGGTCTTCAGCATGGAGGGCTCGGTGGCGGACATGCAGGCGCTGGTGGCGCTCTGCCGCGAGTTTAACGCGATGTTGGTGATGGACGACTCGCATGGGGTCGGCCCGATGGGCGCGACCGGTAAGGGCACTGCCGAGCACTGCGGCGTCTGGGGTGAGATCGATGTAGTGACCGGCACACTGGGCAAGACCCTCGGCGGTGCGGCTGGCGGCTATGTCGCGGCGAGTCAGGCTTTCATTGACCTACTGGTGCAGCGCAGCCGCACCAGTCTCTTTTCCAACGCGCTGCCGGTGCCGGTGGCCTGTGGGGCCGCCGCGGCGGTGGATGTGATGCAGCGCGATACCAGTCTAGTGGACCGCCTGCGGGCCAACACCCGGCATCTGCGCGAAGGCCTCAAGCAGCTGGGATTTGAGTTGCAGGACTCCCCCAGCGCCATCATCCCGATCATGATCGGTGACGAGGCCGAGGCGATCCGCCAGAGCGAGCGCCTGCTGGAGTTGGGGGTTTGGGTGGTGGCCTTCGGCTTCCCCGTAGTGCCGCGCGGGGAGGCGCGCCTGCGGGTGCAGGTCTCCGCTGCGCTGGACGATAGCCACTTGGAGCAGGTGCTGGATGCCTTCGCGAAACTGTAACTCAAGAATCAAAAAAAATGAAAGCTCTGGTTAAAACCGCCGCCGAAAGAGGCCTCGTGTTGCAGGACGTGCCCGAGCCGGAAGCGGGGCCTCGCGAAGTCATCATCAAGGTGGAAAAGACCGGCGTCTGCGGCACCGATCTGCATATCTATAATTGGGATGCCTGGGCGCAAAAGGCGGTTAAGGTGCCGAACGTGATCGGCCACGAATTTGTCGGACGGATCGTTGAGATCGGTGAGGATGTGGTGGACTTCAGTGTGGGCGATCTGGTCAGTGGCGAAGGGCACCTCGTCTGCGGTCATTGCCGCAATTGTATGGCGGGCCGTCGCCATCTCTGTAGTGAGACCCGGGGGGTGGGGGTCAATCATCCGGGTTGCTTTGCCGAATACATCGCTTTGCCCGTGAGCAATCTCTGGGAGCATCACGGCGAGGTGGATCTGGAGGTGGCCGCGATCTTTGACCCTTTTGGTAATGCTGTCCACACCGCCTTCCAATTCCCCTGCGTCTGCGAGGATGTGCTCGTCACCGGAGCTGGGCCGATTGGTATCATGGCGGCGGCGGTGGCGAAACATGCCGGGGCCCGTCAGGTGGTGATCACCGACGTCAATCCCCGGCGGCTGGAACTCGCTCGCAGCCTGGGGATCGAGCACGCGGTCGATGTGCGGGAACGCTCCCTTGCTGATGTGCAGAGGGAACTCGGCATGCAGGAGGGCTTCGACATCGGCCTGGAAATGTCGGGTAACCCGCAGGCTTTTCAGGACATGATCGCCAACATGAGCCACGGCGGAAAGATGGCACTGCTGGGCATCCCCAGCGGCCAGATGAGCATCGATTGGAATCAGGTGATTTTCAGTATGCTGACGATCAAGGGTGTCTATGGCCGGGAGATGTATGAGACCTGGTATCAGATGTCCTCCCTCCTGCGGGCCGGACTCGATATCAAGCCCGTCATCACCCACCGGCTGGGCTATCAGGATTTTGAAAAAGCCTTCGAGGTCATGAACGCGGGAGACTGCGGCAAGGTGGTGCTGGACTGGGCCGGGTAGCCTGCGACGTGCGAGCGGGAGGTCGAAACGGGTTCCCCGTTCCGCTACGGGGATTTGGGCGGGAGGTCGAAACGGGTTCCCCGTTCCGTTACGGGGATTTGGGTGCGGCGTCGAAACGGGTTCCCCGTTCCGCTACGGGGATTTGGGTGCGGCGCGATCCATTCTGTTGTCGCGGAAGCGGGAACCGCTTTCGATGGGCCTTCTAATTTCAGACCTCAAAGCTCTCCCCGCAGTCGAGGCAGTCCGCCTTGTTTTTGCGGTGCGGCAAGATCAAGCTCAGGAAGATCAGGCCCAGCGCGAACAGCAGATTCATCTGCCGCAGTTTGATATTCTCAGAGTCGCACTTCGGGCACTTGAGCAGCCCGCTGGCTTCTTTCGGCAGCTCCAGAATTTCCCGCGCCCGCTCGACGTCTTCATCGGCGACTTCCACTTTCACCCCGCCGATGGCGTTGGAGTAGAGCCAGTAGAGGTTGGCCGTGGCCTCATCCCGCAGCCAAGCCTCGACGCCGCTCCCCTGCAACATGGACACCGCCAGATGCGCGTCTTCCATTTTGGTATAGCTGGCGATGACTTGCATGGTGGTAATGGAGCATCAAATGCGATCTTTGGCAATACAGTGAAATGCCCCGGATGTC
>PXBU01000198.1 GCA_003566795.1 Puniceicoccaceae bacterium
ACGCAAAAGATCACATGGGCGCACCCGCGGGCAAATGCACCATCGCGGTCGATACCATGGGGGGTGACTTGGGGCCCACTGAATTTATTCGTGGGCTTTTTCATGCCACCGAAAAACTCAAACTCGACTGCAACTTTATCCTCGTCGGCAAAGGGCGCTTATTGGAGCGCCTGCTAAAGCTTCGCAAGTTCTCGGTGGCTCCGGACACCATCCGTATCCACCATGCCAGCCAAGTAATTGGCATGGAGGAAAAGCCTACTCAGGCACTGCGTAAAAAGAAGGATTCCTCCATGATGCAGGCCATCGAACTGGTCAGGGCGGGCACAGCGGACGCCATGGTCAGCTGCGGCAATACCGGAGCACTCATGGCTGGTGGCACGCTACGCCTCCGGCCGATGCCAGGGGTAGACCGCCCGGCCCTGGGCATCATCATCCCCAGCCGAAAGCGGCCCTGCGTGTTGATCGATGTCGGCGCCAACCCGGAATCGGACGCCACCAATCTGCTCCACAACGCGGTGCTGGGCTCCAACTACGCCAAGGCTGCGCTGGGCATTGAGCAGCCGCGAGTCGCCCTGCTCACGATCGGGACCGAAGAGGGCAAGGGCAACAGCCTGATCAATCAGACGCATGTCATGATGCAAAAAATCAATGGCATCATCAACTACGCTGGCCCAATCGAGGGCTTTCAAATTTTTGAGGGTGATGTGGACGTGATTGTTTGTGACGGCTTCGTCGGCAATGTCGTCCTCAAATCGAGCGAAGCCGTTTTCAGTTTTGTCGGCAGCACCATCAAAGAGGAGTTGATCCGTAACCTAAAGCGCAAGATCGGTGCTGCGCTCTCGAAGTCCGCCTTCCGCGACATGAGGCTGCGGCTCGGGCCGGACCGCTACGCCGGAGCGCCGCTGCTCGGCATCAAGGGCAATATTCTGAAGACGCACGGCTCCGCCAATAAAACCGCTATTGCCAACGCACTGCGTATCGCCCAACAACTGGTGCAGCACGATATGATCGACTCCATCCGCACCGAGATCGATCAGGCCAACGCATTGATTCGCACACCAGCGGCGGAGCAGGCCGACACACCAGAATCTGACGAATAATCCTCCATGCTCCGCCCACCCGCATCCATCATCATTGCCGGCACAGGCTCCTACCTGCCGGAAAAAGTCGTCACCAACGATGACATGGCTCGACTCGTCGAGACTTCTGACGAGTGGATTCGCACGCGCACGGGCATCCGTGAGAGGCACTTCGCCGCCGAAGGTGAGACCACTAGTGACATGGCGACTGCCGCAGCCAATAAAGCGATCGCAGCTGCTGGCATCGCCCGCGAGGAAATCGACCTGATCGTGGTCGCCACCATGACCCCGGACATGCCCTTCCCCTCCACCGCTTGCCTGGTGCAGGCTAAGGTAGGTCTCGGCAATGTCACCGCCTTTGACGTGCAAGCAGCCTGCTCGGGCTATGTGTATGCCCTCAATATCGCCAGCTCGATGCTGCAATCGGGGGCCTATAAAAATGCGCTGGTGATCGGCGCAGAGAAGACCAGTCCGATCCTCGACTTCCAGGATCGGACGACCTGCGTGCTCTTTGGTGACGGTGCCAGTGCGGCGGTCTTGAGCACGAGCGCGCAGCCCGGCGTCGGCATCCTCGGGTCGATCGGAGGAGCCGACGGCTCGAACCCGGAGCTACTCTATCAACCCGGCGGTGGCACTGCGATCCCGGCATCGGTCGACTCCATCGATGCCCGGCAGCACTTCCTCAAAATGAACGGCAAGGAGATTTTCAAGCTGGCAGTGCGCGTCATGGAACAAGCCAGCCTGCAAATCCTGGACCAGCATGGTCTGACGACCAAAGATGTCGCACTTTTCATCCCCCACCAGGCCAACATGCGCATCATCGAGAGCTTGGCCAAGCGTATGAAAGTCCCCCTTGAGCGCTTCCACAACAATCTCGACCGCTGCGGAAACACCTCGGCAGCCTCCGTCGGCATCGCACTGGATGAGGCCTTCCGCCAAGGGCGCATCCAATCCGGCGACCTCGTATTGCTGGTTGCCTTCGGGGCAGGCTTGACCTGGGGCGCCTCTCTGGTGAAATGGCACTGATCATTATGCAACGACTACCGCTCCTCCTCTGCTTTTCCCTGCTGGCCCTGGCTGGCCCACTTAATGCACAGTTCACCCTCAACCCACTCAACTGGTTCGGAGGCGGGGAGGAGGCCCTGTCGATGCAGGTCGCGAGTCCAGCAGATAGAGCAGCGGCGGCGGCACTGCTGGAAGAAGGCAAAATTGCAATGGAAGCAGGCCGGATGCGGCAGGCGAATCGTCGCTTCAATCAAACCATAAAAAACTACAGCAACACCCCGGCTGCCGGCGAGGCCCGCTACCTGCGCGCTCAAATCCTGATGACCCGTGGCCAATGGAAAAAGGCCTTTGAAACGCTGCAGGAAATTCTCACCCAAAATCCCGACTTCGAAAACTTCAACCAAGTCATTCGCTCCCAGTTTGAGTGCGCGACCGCTTTAATGGAGGGTGCCCGGGGACGCATCCTGTGGGTCATCCCGGGCTTCCGGCAATATGATGAGGCGATCCGCCAGTTTGAAACCATCGTCAGGAACGCCCCTTACGGCGACTACGCGCCGCTCTCACTGATGAACATTGC
>PXBU01000131.1 GCA_003566795.1 Puniceicoccaceae bacterium
GAGCGAAAACCGAGACCAGCACCAGGGTGGATGAAACAACGGCACCCGATACCTGCTGCATGGTTTCGACGGCGGCATCCCGCGCATTGAGTTTTTTCTCGTGCATGAGGCGCTCGACATTTTCCATCACGATGATCGCGTTATCCACGACGATGCCAATGGCCAGGACCAAGCCGAAAAGTGTCAGCAAGTTAATTGAAAAACCAAAAGCCTGCATCCCGGCAAAGGTGCCGATCAGCGATACCGGGATCGCGGCGACGGGAATAAGCGTGGCCCGCAGATGTTGCAGGAAGATGAATGTAACGAGCACCACCAGGCCGGTGGCAATCAGCAGCGTGATAAAGACTTCCCGGATCGAGACTTCGACGAATTCGGTGGTATCGTAGGGGACGGAGTAGCTCATCCCATCCGGAAAGCGGGAACTCAACTCGTCGAGCGTTTGGCGCACGGCAGTCGCGGTGCTTAGCGCGTTCGCTCCCGGCTCGAGGAAGACGCCGATCGGGACGGTGGGTTCGCCATTGTTGGTCGCCGAGAAGGCGTAGTTTTGTGCGCCGAGTTCGGCCCGGGCGACATCGCCCAGGCGCAGGCTGCTGCCGTCATCCAGTGAGCGCAGGATGATGCGCTCGAAGGCTTCCGGCGTGTCCAGCTGCCCATCAGTGGAAATGGCAAAGGTAAAAGCTTTTTTTGCCGTGATAGGTTCCGCACCAATCGAGCCGGCGGCATACTGCGCATTTTGTTCGCGGATAGCGCCGGCTACGTCAGTCGGAGTGAGCCCAAATTCGGCGAGCTTATCGGGATTGAGCCAGACCCGCATGGAGTAGTCCTGGGCTCCGAAGAGTGAGGCATTGCCCACGCCTGGAATACGGACTAATTCATCGAGCACATTCAGCAGTGCATAATTACTCAGTGAGAGCGTGTCATGGCGTGTCGAACTGAGCGTCGGCACCATCAGAATGTTGGTCGATCGGGCCTCGACCCGCACACCCAGTTCCCGGACCAGTTGCGGCAGGCGGGGGAGCGCGGTTTGCACCCGATTGTTCACATCAATCGTCGCCTGATCCGGATCCGTCCCGGTGGCAAAGGACACCGTAATGCTGAGGAAGCCCGAGTCCGTGCTGGTCGACTCCATGTAGATCATGTTGTTGACCCCGTTAATCTCCTGTTCGAGCGGGGCGGCCACGGCCTCGGAAATGACCTCGGCACTGGCTCCCGGATAAGCCGCCTCCACCACGATTTCTGGCGGCACAACATCCGGATACTGCTCAACCGGAAGATTGACGAGCGACATTCCACCCGCGATCACGATAAGGATGGAGATAACCGATGAGAAAATCGGACGATCGATAAAGAAGCGGAACATCTATTGGCCCTCCTCTTCCTCGAACTCCGGCTCCACCGACATTCCCGGGCGCAGCGATACGTGGCCACTGACGACTAGCTTGTCACCGTCCGCGAGCCCTTCCAACACAAGCTGCTTCCCGTCAACCACCGGCCCCAGTCGGACAGAGCGCGCTTCGACCGTGTTGTCCGATTTTAAAACAAATACCTGTCGGCCTGCTGGTCCCTCACTGATCGCAGCAGGAGTGATCGCAAAAATAGATTCCAGCTTCTCAAGCGGCAGCCGCACCCGAACAAATTGACCGGGCACCAAGCGCTCGTCCCGATTTTCTACTTTTGCACGCACTTGGATCGCTCCCGTGCGGCTATCAATCGAGCTGTCGGTGAAGTCGACCACCCCTCGCACCGGTTCCCCTGTGGGCAGCAGCACCTGCACCTCTTGGCCCTGTGCGCCGCGCCGGGCCATCGCGTCGCGCTCTGGAATTGCGAAACGCACTTGCACCGGGTCATTTTGGACAATGCTGGTGACCAAGGTCCCTTGCTCGATCAAGCTACCCTCCGAGAGTGTTTCCATCCCGGTGTACCCCGAGATCGGCGCTGGCACACGTGTGTATTCTAATTGAAGCTCGGCATCGGCGATGTGGGCATTGGTTGATTCGAGCCGCGCTTGTGCCAGTTCATAAGCTGACAGCGCGGTATCGCGCTCGCGTTCACTCACCGCGTTTTGCTCAAACAGACCGGAAATCCGCCGCCAGTCCCGCTCGGCCTGGCGGTAATTTGCCTCGGCGTTCTTGTGCTCAGCCCGAGCCATGCGCAGCGCGATCTGGTAGGGAGCTTCGTCAATCTGGAACAGAGGCTCGCCCTCTTCCACCCGCTGCCCCTCCGCGAACATACGTCGCTCCAGGATGCCCCCCACGCGCGCGCGCACTTCGATCTCACGAATGCCTCGAACGCGTCCCGGATACTCACTGGTTCTTTCCACATCAGTCGGCTGCAACACAACAACACTGACCGGTGTCGGCGGCATATCACCACCCCCGGGGGTGCCACCGCCCGCCGGATCTTGATCGGGAGCATGGTCGCCGCCGCAACCGATCAAAACAATCCCAGCCGCAAGATGGAGACCGACCAGCAGCGCAGCTGACCGTAAGATGTTCTTAGTATGTATCATGTTTGTTGTCGTAGGACAGAACTGGATTGACTCACCAAACTTACGCCTGCCCGGTCTCTCTCAGTATGCCGTTGAAAAAAATATCGAGAATCTCCTCCGCTTGCTTTTCTGAAGGCACCTGACGCCGCGAGAAGTTGTTGGTAAAAATAACCCCGTAGAGGGTATCGCTGAAAAGCCGCATGACGCGATCCGGATCCATCGGACGGATAGTGCCCTGGGCGATGGCTTGTTTGAAGACTTCAAGCCGATATTCGTGCTGGCGTTCTTTGTATTGGAAATAAGTCGCTTGCTCCCGGTCACGAAATTCCGCCCGCTCGATAATCAGTAATTCCACTATGTGCGGATTGCGTTCAAAAAATCCTAGGTAGGCATGCACCGCCTTTGTAATGTGCACAACCGGGTCCTCGATACCCTCCACCGCGATATCGATCGCCTCAATCAACCGACGGATGCCCGCATCCACAGAGGCAAAAAATAGCGCTTCTTTCGTCTCGAAATATCGATAAACCGTACCCTTTCCGACCTTCAACCGCTCCGCCAGCACCTGCACATCCGCATTGCGGTAGCCAAATTCCGCAAAGAAAAGCGACGCCTCCGGGAGGATCTCCTCCCGCCGCCTTGCCACCAATGTTTCGTCCCGGGGACGCCCCGCAACTCTTTTATCTACTGACACCATACAAACTCACTATAGTTGACGGACGAGTCCGTCAACTATTTTCAATTACAATTACGCCTCTACTTATTTTTAGCCTGGCAAAATATTAGTAGGCACTCGGCGTCTCACGGGGGGAGCTGGTTGCGATGATGCGAAGATCGAAAAAAAGGACCTTGGGGTGCAATTTGTCACTGAGTGGCATGTATGAATCGCAATATTGCCTGCGCCCCAAACGGACCTCTAAACTAATGATACCGTTCTTCGCCTTGAATTACCCGAATTTGGATCTATGGTTTTTGTTTCGTCCCCAAATCGAACAACAGCGTCGATGAAAACAAATCCCTCCAAGAACAAGTTCACCCGTCGCCGCTTGGTAGGTGATTCCACCTTCGCCGGTTTGGGCGGAATGATTGGCCTGGGCATGGCCGTTTTTGCATCTATCCAAATGTCGGCAAATCCACTGGCGGCTGCAAATGTTGCCCATCTGGCGGGTGCGACGGAGCAGCCACACGTCGTATTCGTGACAGGTGATGAGGAATACCGCTCGGAGGAAACCATGCCGATGCTGGCGGAGATCCTGAATCGTGATTTCGGGTTTACCGTGACGGTTTGCTTTGCCCTCACCGATGGAGTTGTCGATCCCAACCGGAGCGACAACATCGAGGGGCTGGAGGTGCTTGGGGATGCGGATCTGCTGATTATGAACACCCGCTTTCGACGGCTGCCGGAGGAGCAGCTGAAGTTTATCACCGACTTTGCGGAGTCGGGTAGGCCGATGGCAGGCTTTCGAACCGCGACGCATGCCTTCCGTTACGGCGACGGGCATCCGATGGATCATGCTTGGCCGCAAAAAGTCTTTGGGCTACCCTGGATCAGTCACGATGGGGGCCGCAACTCCACGGATGTCAGTTTGGTTGAGGAGCATGCCGCATCGCCGGTATTGCGTGGCGTGCAGCCCTTTCATTCCCGTAGCTGGCTCTATCATGCCAATACGCTGCTGGAGTCGGCGACGCCGCTATTGATCGGTCGCTCAGTGCGCGGAGCCGCGCCCGGCGGCGAGCACTTCAACCCGCCTCACGTGGTGGCATGGGTGCATCACTATGCCGGTGAGCAGGGGACCAGCCGCGTGTTCTTTACCACGCTGGGGCATCCCAGTGACTTTAAGCAAGCTCCCATGCGCACGCTCGTCTTGAACGGAATTTTTTGGGCACTGGGCAAGGAAGATGAAATTCCGGCCGAGGGCCTGCACGCGGAGCTGCCAGCCGGTTTTGATCCGAATCCATCTGGATTCGGCGATACGTATAAGCCGGGACTCCGGCCCGGTAACATGCTTGGGGATTAACCCAAGTTCGACAGTTGTCGACGAAGCCTGGCGGAGAGAGAAGGATTGCTTCGCCATCTCCGGTCGCTCTCGCTCCCTACGTCGAACTTCGTGCTCATCATATTTTCCGGCTGTGCCGGATATTTTGTTTTACTGCGCAAAATGGCGGAGAGAGAGGGATTCGAACCCCCGGAGCCTTTCGGCTCAGTTGTTTTCAAGACAACCGCAATCGGCCACTCTGCCATCTCTCCTGAAACTTAGATTCCATTCAATGGGATACAATAAGCACAATGCAAGTGCTTATAAAGGGTGATCAAAGGTCGATTCGCTGATTTTGCAATCCGTTAATAAAACGTATCGCGGTCCAGGCTGCGGTATTGGATCGCTTCCAATAGATGCGGGGTCTCGATTTTTTCGGATTGCGCGAGGTCGGCGATGGTGCGGGCCACCTTTAAGATGCGGTCATAGGCGCGTGCGGAGAGGGAGAGTTGCTCCATCGCCTGTTGTAGCAGACGTCCCTGTTCTTGATTGATTTGGCAGTGCTCGCGGATGGCGGCGTGGGACATGCGGGCATTGCAGCGGTGCGAGGGCTCGCGCTCGTTGCGGAAGCGCGCGGCCTGAGTTTGACGGGCCTGTGCGCAGCGGGCACGAATGGTCTCGGAGCTTTCACCGGGGGCAGCGTTGCGCAGATCGGAGATGCTCAAGGCGGGTGCTTCGATGTGGATATCGATCCGGTCGAGCAGTGGGCCGCTGATGCGGGAGCGGTAGCGCTGGATCTGCGGCACGGTGCAGCGGCACTCGCGCGACGGATCGCCGGTGTAGCCGCACGGGCAGGGATTCATCGCGGCCACCAACATCATCGAGCAGGGCAGGGTGATTTTGGCTGCGCTACGCGAAATCGTGACCGTCCCGTCCTCAAGGGGTTGACGCAGCACCTCAAGCGTTGAGCGCTTGAACTCGGGCAACTCATCCAAAAACAGCACGCCGTTATGAGCCAGCGAAATTTCACCGGGTCCGGGGATGGTGCCACCACCCAGCAGCCCGACATCGCTGATGGTGTGGTGCGGTGAGCGGAAGGGGCGCTGGTAGTAGCGATGCTCTTGGCGCAGGGTCGATCCGGCGGCTGATTGGATGCTGAGTATTTCGAGGAATTCCTCCAGCTCGGGCTCGGGCATGATGGTCGGAATGCGCTTCGCGATCATCGACTTACCCGAGCCGGGGCTGCCCAGCATCAGCATATTATGTCCACCGCTAACGGCGATTTCGACTGCCCGCCGCACGGCATGCTGGCCTTTGACTTCGGCGAAGTCCAGCTGCTGACTCTGCGGCGGCTTTTGAATGTAGCTGCTTTGTTCGCTGCGGAGTGGGGCGATGATGTGTTCGCCATTCAGGAAACGGACCGTCTGATCGAGACTATTGACCGGATAAACCTTAATGCCCTCGACCAGTGCCGCTTCATGCGCCGACTCCTCGGGGACGATGATGCCCCGCTTGCCGGAGTCCCGCGCCAGGAGTGCCATTGCGAGGCAGCCTTTAATTGGGCGTGTCCGCCCGGAGAGGCTCAGCTCCCCAGCGATCAGATATTGGTCCAGCAGCGCCTCCTCGCACTTTTCCATCGAAGCGAGGATGCCGATCGCGATTGGCAGGTCGTAGGCCGGGCCTTCCTTCCGCAGGTCGCCGGGTGCGAGATTGATCGTGGTGCGGGTGCCGGGTGCCCGATAGCCGCTGTTGGCCAGCGCCGAGAAGACGCGGTCCTGAGATTCTTTGACGGCACTGTCCGGGAGTCCGACCAGGACGAATTTAAGCTCGCCCACCTCGCCCGTGTTCACTTCTACTTGAACAGGTTGTGCATGGACGCCCATCAGGGCGGCGGAATGTGTGATACCCAGCATAGTCTAGCTTAAACAAAACTGTATAAGAACGTGTGCGATTTTTATGTCACTCATTAACTTAACATGAAGTCAAAAGGAATGAAGATCGGTCTGACGGGTGGCATTGGCTGCGGCAAATCGACTGTGGCTGGTTTTTTTGCCGCAGCGGGATGGAGGACGGTTGAGTCGGATCAGATCGTGGCGGAGCTTTTGTCCGGTGATGCTGCGGTGCAGGCAGCGCTGCGGGAACGTTGGGGAGATGGGGCCTTTACTAGCGAAGGGCAAGTGGACCGGCGGGCGATCGGCAAGCGAGTCTTTCAGGATGCAGATGAGCTTCGCTGGCTGGAAGCGCTGTTGCATCCCCGTGTCAGAGAGTGCTGGCAGGGGGCGGTGCGGGCAGCCCCGGCGGCGAACTGGTTGGTCGAGATTCCGCTGATATTTGAAAAAAGGCTTGAATCCGCATTCGATTTGACTGTTTGTGTGGCTAGTCCCCCTAATGTAGTCGAAGTCCGAATGGCGGAGCGGGGTTACTCCGGAGAAGAAGTCGAGCGCCGACGTCAGCGACAGATGCCGCTCGACGAGAAGATGCGACTTGCCGACTTTGTTATCACCAATGCGGGCAGCTTAGAATTTTTAAAAGATCAAACCACGCGCCTGATCACCCAAATTTCAGGAAACTGAACTCTATCCAATCCCCCATGACCGAAGAAAACGAAGAATTTAAACTGGATGCTCAGACGGTTGAGCCTGCTAAAAAGACACCCCGTAAGAAAGTGGCTAAAAAGGCTGCCAAGAAAGCCGCCAAAAAGGCTGCCAAAAAACGTGTGGTGCGTAAGGAAGCGGAGCGTCCCGCTCCGGAGCGCCCTGGCACATCCAACGACGATGAGGTGACCTTCAGCTCCGATATCGTGGTGCACGATACGGATACGCCGCATGCGCCATCGGAGTCCAAGGCGGAGCCACAGCAGTCCACCCAGCTGCGTAATCAAAGCCCGGATGCGTCCGCGAAAAACGAAGTTCCCGAGAAAAAAGGTCCACCTTCGCGGAATGGTCCGCATCCGCATGACCGCCACAAAGGGGGCAAGTTTAAGAATAAGAACAGCAAGCGGGGCAAACAGCGAGGGAAGAACAAGCCATGGCAGAATAATAAAAAGAGCCGGCATGACCGGGAGGAAGAGACCCCCATCGAATACGGGCAACTGTTGGAATGGGAAGTCCTCGAAGATTTTGATGCAGTCCTAGCCCTGGCCTCTGAGTTGAAAGCAGGTGGCGGTGAAACCCTCGATTATAGCCGCATCTATGCGATGGGCTTGACCGAGCTGAGGGGAGAGGCGGCCGCGCTGGAGGTGGAGACCGGGCACCACGCCCCGAACCGGGATCAGCTCATCAATGCGATCGCCAAACAGGCCGCCGCAGCCAAAAATGCGATTCTTACGCTTGGGGTGCTCGAATTGCTGGAAGATGATGAGGGGGGGCTGCTAGTTTACGAGCGGGATAACTACCGGATAAAACCGCTGAGTGCCTACGTGCCCCAAGTTTTCATCGAACGCTTCGGGCTTAAACGGGGGCATATTGTCAAAGCTCAGCTACATCCCCACCGCGAGGGCGAGTCCTGCCCATTTGTGGTCAGTGTGGAGCAAGTGATGGACCGGGACCCGGAAACCCTGAGTGAGATCGTTCCCTTTACCGAGCGAGTGCCTTACTATCCGACCTCACGGATCTTATTGGAATCCAATAAGGACGCGCAGTGGGACAACCTCTCCATGCGGGTGGTGGATTGCCTGACGCCAGTGGGCTTCGGGCAGCGAGGCTTGATTGTGGCGCCGCCCCGCACCGGCAAGACCGTGCTCATGCAGGGCATGGCCAATTCCATCCAGAAAAACTATCCCGAAGCACACTTGATCATTCTGCTGATCGACGAGCGCCCGGAAGAAGTGACCGATTTCCGGCGGCAAGTGCATGGCGAAGTCATCAGTTCGACTTTTGACGAATCGGCCGAGAGTCACGTCCATGCGGCCGAAATGGTGATTGAGAAGGCCCGCCGCATGGTCGAAGTGGGTAAAGATGTCGTCATTTTGCTCGATTCCATCACCCGGCTTGCACGAGCGTATAACACCATGATGCCAAGCAGTGGAAAAATACTTTCTGGTGGGGTGGAGGCCAACGCCCTGCAAAAACCGAAGCGCTTTTTCGGGTCGGCCCGGAATATCGAAGACGGTGGCAGCCTGAGCATTATCGCAACGGCACTGGTCGAGACTGGTAGTAAAATGGATGAGGTGATCTTTGAAGAGTTTAAAGGTACCGGTAATATGGAACTGCATCTGGATCGGGGACTTTCCGATAAGCGCATTTTCCCTTCGCTGAGTATGGACAAGAGTGGGACCCGGAAAGAGGAACTCCTTTACCACCCGGATGAAATGCAGAAAATTTATTCATTGCGAAGAGCGATGAAAGGCCTACCTTCTACCGATGCTATGGAAATGGTCATTCAACGCATCAAGAAAACCAACACGAACGCCGAGTTTTTAATGAGTGTGGCTCGTTGATACCCCCCCCCGTTAATATCCCCCTAAGTTTCATCTCAAATATTTTAATGCCCCGTGACTTCTGCCGACGAATTTGTCCTCCAGCTTTTAACTGATAAAGGTCTTGTTGATAGCACTCAGATTGATGATGCCCGTGCGAAGGCGTCTGATGCTGGTGGCGATGCAGAAGAAGATACTGCAATCCTGCAGTTGCTGGTTAAGGAGCACATATTGACCCCGATGCAGATTGCCGAAGTGCTGGCTGAGGAGTTCAATATGGAGGTGGTCGACCTGAGCGACGTTCGCATCTCGAACGAGGCTTTGGAAGCTGTTCCCTATGAGTTAGCCAACCGGTATAAGGTAGTTCCCCTTGAGGTGGATGCAGCTGAAATCGAACTCGCCATTGCCGATCCGCTGGACATGGACGCGATTGACAGTGTGAGCCATGTCATTCAACGCTCGGTGATTGCCCGTGTAGCTCCGCTGGAGGATATCGAAAAGGCGATCCATCAGTATTACGAGGGAGCTAAGGCGGATCAGGTGAGTGAGATTTTTGCCGACCATGACGATCCGGATGCAATGCCGACTCAGATTGATCTGCCCTCGGTTGAAGGTGCTTCCGAAGAAGAAGCCCCGATTATAAAGTATGTCCACATGGTCATATCCGAAGCGCTCAAGCGCCGTGCGTCGGATATTCATATGGAGCCACTAGAGAAGCGCTTCCGTGTGCGCTACCGTATTGATGGCGTGTTGCACGAAGTGGAAAATCCTCCCAAGCGCCTGCAACCTTCCATTGTCTCCCGCATTAAGCTGATGTCGAATGTGAGCATCGCGGAGAAGCGGGTGCCGCAGGATGGACGGATCAATATCAAAGTCGGTGCCAAGGTGATCGACTTGCGGGTCTCTACCTTGCCGACGGCCTTCGGGGAGAGTATCGTCATGCGTATTCTGGATAAGGAGGGGCTGAACCTGGGGCTGCCGCAACTGGGTTTTTTCAGTGATGACCAGGCGACTTTTGAGCGTATCATCGCACTGCCTGATGGAGTCTTTCTGGTGACTGGTCCCACCGGTTCGGGTAAGTCCACAACTTTGTATTCGGCACTAAACTACATTAATCATCCCGACCGGAAAATCATCACGGTTGAAGACCCGGTGGAGTATGAGCTCAGCGGGGTGAATCAGGTGCAAGTGCGCCGCGAAGTGGGGATGACCTTTGCCGCCGCCCTGCGTTCGATGCTGCGGCAGGCACCAAATATTATCATGGTGGGGGAAATTCGTGACAAGGAAACAGCCGAAATTGCGATTAACGCAGCGCTCACCGGGCACATGGTTTTCAGCACTCTACACACCAATGATGCCCCTAGCGCGATCAGCCGACTAATTGACATTGGGATCAAGCCTTTCCTCGTCGCAGCTGCGGTGCGGGCTGTCTTGGCGCAACGGCTGGTGCGGAGAAATTGTCAATCCTGCCGCGCCCCGACAGAGCCGGATGAAAAATTACTAAACTCACTGGGAATCAGGCCGGACCAGACAGTTGACGCTAATTTCATGAAGGGGGATGGCTGTAGCAAGTGCAGCGGCACCGGTTTTCGGGGACGCGTGGGTATCTTTGAGATGTTTAATGTCAATGAGGAGCTGCAGCAGATGATCTACGAAGAAGCGAGCTTGGTTTCGCTTCGTTCAAAGGCCCGCGAGATGGGTATGCGTAACATGCGCGAAGATGGAGTGCGAAAAATTATCGCCGGGGTGACCACTCCTGGTGAGGTGCTCCACGCAACTGTCTCGGATTCAATTTAAGGCTGATTTCAACCATTCGATACCGATGAGCTACGAAATGAACGACCTGCTGGAACTGATGGTGGATCAGGGCGCATCGGATTTGCACATACAGGTAAAGCAACCGCCGACATTGCGAATCAGTGGGTCGATGACTCCTGTGGACGGTCCACCCCTTACGGCCAAAGACTCCGAGGATCTTGTCAAGGCCATCACTTCCAGCAGCAATCAAGAAAAGCTCAAAACCACTGGCGGCGCCGATTTTGGTTTCGCATTTCAAGGGAAGTCTCGATTTCGGGTCAGTGTCCTGCGAGCCAAAGGTGCCTATGGCATGGTTTTGAGGCAGATTCCCAATGACTTATTCAGTTTGGGTGAAATTGGATTGCCGGATAGAATCAAGGATCTGATCAGTCGTCCCCGTGGGCTCATTTTGGTGACCGGCCCAACGGGATCCGGTAAATCCACGACCCTGGCTTCCATGATCAACTGGATCAATCAGCACCATGACGGCCATATTATTACCATCGAGGATCCGATCGAATATTTCCACGAGCATAATAAGTGCATTGTCACGCAGCGCGAAGTCGGGGTGGATGTGGGCTCCTTCGCCGACGCGATACGCGGTGCTCTGCGGCAGGATCCTGACGTGATTCTTGTCGGGGAAATGCGCGATCTCGAGACCATCGAGGCTGCGGTCGGGGCGGCCGAAACGGGCCACCTCGTCTTCGCCACCCTCCACACTACGGGTGCTGCCCGCACAGTGGACCGTATTGTCGACGCTTTTCCAGCTGATATGAAGGATCAGATGCGCACCCAGTTGGCTTCGTCGATCGTGGCGGTTATTTCTCAGGTTCTCTGCAAGAAAAAGGGTGGGGGGCGCATCGCCGCCTTCGAGATTATGGTCACGACGACATCCATCGCCCAATTAATCCGTGAGAACAAAACCTACCGGATCGCCTCGGATATCCAGACCGGTGCTGCGTACGGTATGATCGGGTTGGATGCCCATCTTCTCAGTCTCTACAATCGGGATCTGATCTCGGCTGAAGAGGCCCTCGCCAAGTCACAAACGCCTGGATCGATGCGCGATAAGCTGATCGAGTCCGGAGCTGAGTTTAGTCACTAAGTCACAATTTCACTTACCGATACTGCGTTAATACCCCGATGTTTGAAGATCACAACGATACCGTTTACGAAATCATCCAGTCTGCTAAACTGCTCGATGCGGCGCAGCTTGACGAGTTGAACGAATCCCA
>PXBU01000114.1 GCA_003566795.1 Puniceicoccaceae bacterium
AGTGGCCACTGCGTCTGCCGCACGACGTCGCGGGCGATGGCCAACTTCGACTTGCCCTTGCCCACGCCGACCAGAATCCCCTCTGTCACCACAATCGCATTGTCTACCATCATGCCCAGGGCGATGATCAGGGCACCCAGCGAAATGCGATGCATGGGGATGCCCACACTGTTCATAATGCCCAGCGTGGCCGCCACGGTCAGCAGCAAGATCACCCCGATGACCGTGGCCGCGCGGTAACCCATAAAGATGAGTAGGGTGACAATGACGATCACCAGTGCCGCGACGACATTCACCGCGAAATTTCCAATCGCCGCGTCGACGACTTTGCCCTGCTGATAAAATTCATGCACCTCCATGCCCAACGGGCGTCGACTGAGCGTTTGCGCCAGACGCTGCTCGACTGCTGCACCGACCCGCACGACGTTCGATCCCTGGACACTGGCCACGCCGAGCGCCAAGGCTGGCTCGCCATTGTAACGCACGTAGCGAGTCGCTGGCTCAACTTCGTCGCGATAGACCTCTGCGATATCGCCGAGGAAGACCAGCCCCCCCGCTGTGGTTTGTCCCACCGGCAGGCCGCGCACCGCCGCCACTGAATCCAAGCCGCCGCTCGTCTGCAGCGCCAGGCGCTGACCATCCACCACCAGGCTGCCCCCCGGCGTGACCGCGTTTTGGCGGTTGAGCGTGTCATAGACGGCGTTGATGGAGAGACCCAGCCGTGCAGCTTCTGCCCTGGAAATTTCCACATAGATCGCCTCGTTCTGAATCCCCAGCAACGCCACCTTCGCCACGCCATCGACCAGCAATAAATCATCGCGCAGCGAGTCGGCATAGTCCCGCAGTTCGGCCAGCGAATACTCGTTGCCGGTGATGAGGTAGTAAAAGCCATAGACGTCACCGTAGTCGTCATTGACGAGAACCCGGCTGGCTCCGGGCGGTAACTGCGCCTCGGCATCAGCGATTCGATTGCGCAGTTTGGTCCATACCAGTTGTAGCTCCGACTTCGTCTTCGAAAATTCGTATTTGATGTCGACCCGCAGCTCGGCTTTTCCGGCCCGCGAGGTGGAGACGATGCTATCCACTTCCTGCAGTTGCTGGATGGCGGTCTCCAATGGCTCAACAATCTCCTGGGCCACCTCGAGCGGGCTCGCACCCGGATACGCCACTGCCACCAGAGCCGTCCGAATCGTGAACTCGGGATCCTCGAAGCGCGGCATGTTCTTGTAGGCCGACCAGCCCGCCCCCAGTATGAGCACTATCAGGACGACGCTCAGGAGCTTGTTGCGAATAGTAAATTCAGCGGCGTTCATGGATAGCTAGTTTTGCGATCATCCTGGGCTAACTTCTCGACTCAACATAGGCTACTCATGCGGGCGCTCCCAGCGGCGCACCTGCATCCCCTCCGATAGGCTGGAGATGCCCGCACCCACGATGGTGGCACCCGCCTCCAGCCCTTCGATAACGGGTAACTGCTCACCGATGGCCGGGCCGACCACCACGCTCTGTCGCCGAACTTGGTGGGGCTCCTGCGATAGGTCCACCACCCACACAAATCGGGTATCCCCCTCTGCGCCGATTGCCCGCAGGGGCACCATCACGGCACCGCCACTGTCCTTAGCATCCAGGACCAGCTCCAATTCCGCATTCATGCCGGGCAACACGTTGAGCCCCGCAGGCGATTCAAAGGCAAAGGTCACGTTGAAACTCTGCGAGCGCGCGTCGGCTTCGAGTTCAGCGGATTGAAAACGCGCCTCTATCGGACGCGAACGCTGACCCTCCAGCCGAACGAGTGCCCCCAACTCGGAGCGCCGGGAGCCATCCGCATTCATCATGATCGAAGCCGGCACCGCAATGGTTGCCTCCAGCGACTGCATTGAGAAAATTCGCACCGCTGGGCTGCCCGCCGCCACAGTCTGCGACTCGCGGACAAATACCCGCGAGACCACGCCGTCGAAAGGCGCCTCCACATGCGCTTCGCTCAAGGCCTTCTCCGCCGCTTCGAACTCAGCGCGTGCCACCGTTTCAGCCGCCTCCCTTTGCTCAAAGACGTTTTTCGCGATCGCGTCCTCCGCCAGCAATCGCCGAGCCCGCTCAAGTGCCTGACTGGCAGTTTCCAGCCTGGCGCGGGCCGCATCAAGCGCCCCGACATAATCCCGCGTGTCCAGCCGTGCCAACAACTGACCAGCGACCACCCGCTCCGATTCTTCGACCGGCACAGCCTCCACCACACCCGGACGCGGGAAAGTCAGCTCGCGTAAATCCGCCGCCGCAATGCGCGCCGGAAAGGAGCGCTCGGCAGCCATCTGCCCCAGCGACGTGTCGAGATAGACCACCGGCCGCACGAGTTCGGCTGAAGCATCGTCCCGTTCGCCGCCCGGACGGCATCCCACCAAAACTACTCCGGCCAAAACCAGCAACAGACTCAAACGCAGATCACCTGGAAGCTTCATGTTGTTTTAGCTAGCGGTATAATCTCAAAAGACAAGTGTCCGCGCCAATTGTTCGCAAATAAGGGTTTCCACGAGATGAGCCGGTAGCGATGCCACGACAGTGCCGTCTTTAAATTTTTCAATCTGCATGGCGAATGCTAATGCCCCGTGTCACAGCGATCCATAGCGTAGTGGCTTGCCTATGTCTCTGACCATGAG
>PXBU01000102.1 GCA_003566795.1 Puniceicoccaceae bacterium
GTGGCCAGCAGGTGTCGGTGGCGGATGCTTTGCGGATGCACCGGGAGTTGATCTTTGGTAAGCGGGCGGGACAGCCGGGGCTCTCGGAAGCGGAGCGGGCGAAGGCCTTGCAGGTGCTGGAGCAGGAGAAGGCGCTGCTGCCGCGGGCGACGGTGCTGCGCTGCCGGGTGCGTTACTTTACCGATGGGGCGATTCTGGGTAGCCAGGAATTTGTGCGGGGCTTTTTGGAATCCTGGCAGCGGGAGAAGGGGCGGAAGTATCCGCCTAGGGTGCATCCTATGAGTGGTGCCGATTGGAAGGATTTGACGACGATCCAGGGTATTAGAACGAGGGTGTTTGGCTAGAGGGCTCCAAAAAGCGGGTGCTTCCCCTGAAAACTGATTTGCGTTGACCCCAAAGATGGGTGTCGGCAGACGATTTGGTGCTTATGGATATATTCAACTGCTCCAAATCTCTTGGGAGGGGTCGCCGCTGGCTGGTGCTTATCCCCGCAAGTATTATCTCGTTTTTAAGTCTCCCAGCCTGCGCCACTGTTCCGAACGATAGGAACGAGACGCTCCAGGTGCTCTTTATAACCGGTGGTGGCTGGCACGATTTTGTTGCTCAGGAGACGGTTTTGACCGAAGGTCTTGGTAAACGGCTCAACGTTGAGTTTACCGTGGATCACACGGCTGGTCGCAGTCCCCGCCACCGGCCTGAGCGTTTTGATGATTCGGATTGGGCAGAAGGCTATGATCTGATTTTGTATAGCATGAGTCTCTCGCGGGATCAGAAACCCGAAACCGCCCAGACGATTATCGACAGTCACGTGAAACATGGGGTGCCTGCGGTGTTAGTCCATGGTGCGACGCACTCGTATCGCAATACTGGCAATGAAAACTGGTTTAAATTCATGGGGGCCAAGTCAATGTCGCATGAAGCGCTAGGGGCCTTTACGAATGAGGTGATTGAGCCGGAGCATCCAGTGATGCAGGGCTTTCCGAATCCATGGGCACAGGAGCAGGGGGAGCTATATCGAATTGAGGAGGTCATGCCCACGGCGACCGTGCTGGCCCATGCGATGGGTCGAAATCCGGAACGATACCAGCCGACCATCTGGGTCAACGAATACAAGGGTGTGCGTGTCTTCGTGACAACGATCGGGCACCATACCGAGACGATGGCGACTGATACCTATCTTGACCTGCTCAGCCGGGGGATTTTGTGGGCCCTCGGTCGCGCGGATTGAGATCATCGGCTCGGGTGGGCTAATTGCCATTGGGCGAATTGGTATTCAGGGTTTTCGGGGGACCCGACGTTAGTGGCGATTTCCAGCAATTCGGCGTGCGCTTGGTTGTTTTCTGTCTGCCGCTCGTATTGGGCCAGCCAGAAGGCGGTGCTGCAGATTTGGCGGCGCGCCTGCTCGGGTGATGCGGCCCGTCCGGCCCAGTCGAGCACCTGTTTGCGGGTGGCTTCGCCGCGGGTGTATTGGGCAAAGAGTTGGGCGGCCTGACTGGGAGCGGGGAGCGTGGGTGCTTCGTCAGTGGATTCAGCGCTGAGCAAGGTGTGCAGGTAGGCGGCAGTGTCGTTGACTGCGAGCTCACTCGACTCCGAGGCAGCGTGTGCCTTCTGCTGATGGAGGTATGTTTCGAGCGAGCTGCGGGCCGCGTCGAAGTCTCCCAGCGCATAGGCGCAGCTGGCATGGAGCAGATGGAGGGTTGGCTGGTCCGCGAGCTGGTGGGCGGCAGTGCTGAGCAGGGGCTCCGCCTCGTGGATACGACCAAGTTGCAGCAGGACGAGCCCTTGCTCGTAGCTCAGAACAGCGGAGCTGTCGGGGTTGAGATGCCGGGCGCGGGCATAGTCGGCCAGCGCACCTTTGAGGTCGCCGATTCTACGCAGCAAACTCCCGCGTAGCGCAAGCGTGCCTGAATTGTTCGGGTCGAGGGCGAGGGATTGATTCAGGGCACTGATCGCGAGGGTATTTTGGTCTTTTCGGATGTGGGCGCGTCCCAGAATGGCCCAGGCCTCCGAGTTGGCATTACCGCGCAGCAGTGCCTTTTCCAAGGTCGGGATCAGTATCGCCTCCTCCTCCATTCGCAGCAGCAGCCGTCCGAGGTGGACAGCTGCGGCGGCCGTCTCCGGAACGTAGCCGCCGTCAATGGCTTGTTGCAGGCTTTTTTCCGCCTGGGTGCCGCTCCCCAGTTTTTCGAAACAGATACTGCGGTAGAATTCCAGCGTGGGTTGGAGTTCGGTGGGGCGCTTGACGTTGAGTTGCAGAGCTTCCTCAAACTTGGCGCGGGCGGTGCCCACACGATTGCGCGAGAGTGCGACCCGACCCTCCAGATACAGGGCGATGTCAGCCAGCTGCGGGTTCTTTGCGATGGGCGCAATCAGGTCCTCCAGGGCGAGCCACTCTTCGCGGCTGGCATAAATGGAGGCGAGGGTGACGGCGGCTTCGAGGTTATCCGGATTTTGGCCCAGCAGTCGTTGCAGGGCATGGATGGCCTGCTCCACCTGCCCCTTTTGTGTCAGGAGTTTTGCGCGGGTGAGTTGCAGCTTGGCGAGCGTCTTGAGATTTTCTGTCCCGGTGGTGTCGGCATAGAGCTCGATCGCCTGATCAATCGCCGCCAAGGCCTGTTCGGCATCGGGTGCGGTTCTGGCTTTTTCCAGATAGGCTTCAGTTGCGAGCTGGCGGCCGCTGGCTGAGCTTTCGGCTCCGGTCTCGTAAGTGCTCCGGAAGGCCGCCGCAGCTTCGTCCCAGCGCTGCTCAGCCATGTTGAGCAGGCCCTGGAGTTTTTGTGCACTGCGGGCCACTTCGCTGCCAGGCTCCGCTTTTTCGAGGATGGCATCGGTCAGTGCAATGGCTTCATCGCGCCGGTCAAGTTGGCCGAGAATCAGGGCTTTGAGTGACAGGTATTCCAGTTCCTCCGGGTCGGATGCGATTGCGTGGGTGACTGCCTCAAGTGCTGCTTCGGGCTGGGACTGATCCAGCTGGATCTTGGCCTTGAGGGCGAGACTGGGGGCGTGGGTGGGGTTGAGTCGCAGACTTTGTTCAATACTCCGTTCCGCGCCCGTTTGGTCGCCGATGAGGTAGTTGCCCTCGGCGATGTTGTAATAAAAGGTTACGCGATCGCGCCCTGCGCCGATCAGCTGCACCGCCGTGAGTAGCAGCAGGCTGAGTAAGACTAAGGGTCGATAGCGCATGGTTGTGGGGTGCAGCGAAAAAAAGATTGTTGAAGGCTGGAAAAGGCGGGTAGCCTCGCTAATGTTATCGCATCATGAAGTCAGGAAAGACAAGTAAGCGTTCCGCTGCCGATATTTTTTTCGATACGGTCGGTGCCGTTGTGCCGAGTTGCGGGCCGGCTATGCGGCTGGTTGAGCTGGGCCAGCAGCGGCCGCTTTCTGTGAAAGAGCGTTTTGTGCTCACTTACAACTCCACGCTCTGTCTGCACTGCAACTGCAACCGGCGCAAGTTCAACGAGGAACGTGCCAAGATGCGTGCGGTTGAAGCGGAGCGGCGTGGGCGGTAAGGGTACGCTGTTCTGTCCCCCTCTATCGAAGGTCATCGCGGCGAGATGTCGGATCGAAATGGGTTCCCCATTCCGCTACAAACATTGAGGGATTTTTGGGCGGCTGGCTAGTCCTCGTCATTTTCCAGCTCGGCGAAACGCATGACCTCCTCGATGGTGGTGGTGCCTTTTTTGACGTGGGCCCAGCCGCTTTGCATGAGGGTGCGCATATCCTGACTGACGGCGGTCTGCCGGATGACACGGGCTGAGTCGCGCCGTACGATATGTTCGTGTATCTCATCGGTCACGCGCAGAATTTCAAAGAGTCCGACGCGCCCGCGGAAGCCCAGGGTGCGGCAACGCTCGCAACCGACCGCCTCTTTGGCCAAATGGCTGTTGGCGGCTTCGTCGGGGTGGATGCGCATGGTGGCGAGGAAGCCCGCAATTTGTCGATCCGTGTAGCTGGCCGGGCGGGCGCAATTCGGGCAGAGGCGGCGCACGAGGCGCTGCGCGATGATCATCTCGACCGAAGAGGCGATGAGGAAAGGCTCGATATCCATATCCACCAGCCGGGTGAGCGCACCGGGCGCGTCATTGGTATGCAGGGTACTGAGCACGAGGTGGCCAGTCAGCGAGGCGCGGATGGCGATGTCGGCGGTTTCGCGGTCACGGATCTCACCCACCATGATGACGTCGGGGTCTTGGCGGAGCACGGCTCGCAGCGACTGGGCAAAGGTCAGGCCGATCTCGGGGTTGACCTGGGTCTGGTTCACGCCGGGCACTTCGTATTCGACCGGGTCCTCGACGGTGATGATGCGACGCTCGGGGCGGTTGATGAGGCGGATAAAGGCGGTGAGTGAGGTGGACTTACCCGAGCCGGTCGGGCCAGTGACGAGGATGATGCCGTGCGGCGTGGTGAGCGTATGCGTGACCCGGCGCTCTTCCTCTTCAGAGAGTCCGAGTTCGCGCATGGAGAGCGGTGCGGACTTTTGGTTCAGCAGCCGTAGCGAGACACTCTCGCCATACATGGTGGGGAAGGTGGATATACGAATATCCAGTTCGGATTTGCCGGAGCCGAAGGAGATGCGCCCGTCTTGCGGGCGGCGCTTCTCGGAGATGTTCAGCTTCGCCATGATTTTCAGGCGGGAAATGATGGCTCCCTGAAAGCGGATCAGATTATCCGGCACCCGGATCGGGACCAGTTCACCGTCGATGCGGTAGCGGATCTGCAGTTCGTCGCGGTGGGGCTCAAAGTGGATGTCGGTGGCGCGGTCGCTGACCGCCTTGGAAACGACTTCGTTGACGAAGCGGATAACGGCGGCGTTTTCATCCTCGTCCTCCACGGTTTCGGTGACATCGGTGACGAGTTGAGACTCGTCCAGGCTACCCGCGCCGACACCGTAGTGCTCGGTGATGGTTTCATTGACTTGGAGGGGGTCGCCCAAATACCACTCTGGCATTCGGCCACAGGTGGCAAAGATCCAGCGATCCATCGTCGCATCCGGGGGCCACAAAGTGACCAGCGGAATCGGGCCGGTGTTCACCGCTTCGGGGTCGAATTCTTCGAGGTCTTCCGGTTGGCCGTTGCGCACGGGCACGCACTGGTATTCATGAATCAGGCGCAGGGGCAGTGACCAGGCCGGGTCATCGATTAACTCGATATGGTCAATGATTGGCAGGCCGGTCTGCTCGGAAACTTCCTGCAGCAGATCCCGCACTGACATATTGCGCAGCGCCGCAATCTGAGCCAGCCGTTCCGACCGGGGCATTTGTGCCACTTCATTGCGTGCCTCTTCATCGAGGCCGTGGGTGATGTCAATATGAGCCATGCAGTTCTATGTCTGTAAGATCTTTGGCAGGAAAGTGCCGAAAAAGCTACTCCCAATAATCTTCGCCATAGTCGAAGAAAATCTCTTCGCCGGGTTCGATATCGCGGAGAGCTTCGAAGCGGGCGGTCTTCCAGCGGCTGGAAACCACGAGAAAGGCATTGGGCTTATCGCTGTGATTGATATAGCGGGTGTAATTGGCCTTGGGGCCTTCACCGATGATGATGTGGGTGCGGCAGACCCAAAGCACATAGGCGGAAAACGGGCGCACCGGATCGTGGAATGCCTGCTCGTCGATAATTTCACCGGTGTAATATCCGATGGTGTCTTCTACTTTGATCGGCACTCGGGTGAAGAGGCCCCGACCGGCTCCCTTGATGGTCGAGGGCCGGATGACAAAATCTTTTTCGGTCCAGGTTTTGGGTTTGGGCATGTGGAAGACTACGGGCTTGTTTGGAGTCCAATCGAGTAAAGGTAGGAGTGTCGAGAAAGATCAACGCAAGCTTTCCGGCCAGTCAGATTCGTCCTGCGGCGCGCAAGGGTCGCCGAGGAAGCGTGCACCCGAAATCTCCTGTAAAAGAACCCGCGTCCAACGCCGATGCGGACCGGAGAGGGTAATGCTCTCCAGCTCATCGAGCGCCACCCATTTGTGTTCGTGCGGCGTGCGCTTGGGTGCTTCGATCCGAAAAATATTTTCTTTGATGCGGCGGTGGGTGATCGAGCGGGATTTGGAGAGGATGGGCTTCGCGGTGGGCTTTACGGGAGCGAGCGCATCGAGCTTGGGCAGCTCGTATTGGCCCGCGAGTTGTCCGGCGCTGGCGGGGATCTGATGTAGCAGAACAGCTCCCTTGCGGACCACCCAGGCGCGGTCGATTTCGACCCGCTCGGTGGCCTTGCGCTGTATTTTTGGGATCTGCGCAAGATCGGGGTGGTGGCGACCGGCGCAGAGGCGAGCGACGGGGCAGATCCCGCATTGCGGCTGGTGCTTGGTGCAGACGGTTGCGCCCAGTTCCATCATGGCCTGGTTGTGGTCGCCTGAATTTTTCGGGTAAATCAGCTCGTTGGCGAGCGGGGTAAAGGCCTTCACCGCCTCGCCGTTGCTTTTGAAGCTGCGGGTGTCGTGAGTTAGTCGCGCGAGAATACGGACGACATTGCCATCGACGACAGCGACGGGTTCATTGAAGGCAATTGAGACGATCGCGGCTGAGGTGTAGGGGCCGATCCCGGGCATGGTCTGCCACTGCTCTCGGGTGCGGGGCTTTGGATCGGCGGCGACCCAGGTGCGTGCCAGTTTGTGCAGGTTGCGGGCGCGGCTGTAGTAGCCGAGCCCCTCCCAGAGCTTGAGGACCTCGTCTACGGGAGCATCGGCCAGACAGGTGAAGTCAGGGAAGCGCCGCATCCAGCGTTCGAAGTAGGGCAGCATGGTCGTGATTTGGGTCTGCTGCGCCATTAACTCAGAGACAACGGTCCGGTAGAGGGAGGGCTGCGTCCGCCATGGTAGAGGCCGCTGCGACTGGGCATACCAACTGGCCAGCGATTTTTGAAATTTAAGGCGTTGTTGAACTAGTGACATTTTTCCGCAACGATCACTCGGAGATGCGGATGTAGTCGGCAATACAATCCTTAAAAGCGGCCATTTTTATCGGTTTTGGGATAAACCCGGCCATACCAGCTGCGTAGCATTCACCTTGGACATCCGGACTGACGTGCGCCGTGAGCCCGACGATGGGGGTTTCACGATTGGGTGCGTCGGGCTTGAGGATTTCCCGTGTGGCTTCGAGTCCATTCATTACCGGCATGCTCAGGTCCATCAGGACCAATTCATAGGCTCGGGTTTGGCACATCTCAACGGCGGATTGTCCGTTCTCGGCCCAGTCTACCTGAAGCCCCCAACGCTTGAGCATGTTTTGGGCAACAAACGCGTTGGCTGCATTGTCCTCGACCAGAAGAACCTTCCCGTCCCGCGCGGTTTCAGCCACCTTGCTGGGGTGAGTCTTTCGCGGCGGGTTTTTTGCCGGGCCCCCTGCATCGAGAGTGCAAGTGAAGCGGAAGCAGGAGCCGACGTTTGGTTGGCTTTCGGCGGTCAATGAACCTCCCATTATGTCGGCGATCTTGCGGCAAATTGCCAGTCCGAGGCCGACGCCTTTGTAGCGCCGGGTGTTGGAGGAGTCGAATTGAGTAAAGGGAGCGAAAAGATTTTCCAGATTCTCTTGCTCAATTCCAATACCGCTGTCCTCGACTTCAATCAGTAATTCCAGCTTTTCGGGGCCGACATTTTTTTGTCCCAGACGGAGGTGGATGTCACCATCATGGGTGTATTTGCAGGCATTGCAGAGTAGCGCACTGAGGATGCGTTGCAGGAACTCGATATTACCGCTTACCCGCGTGTCTTGCTGGATGGCCTCGTAGTCTTCCGTGCCGTTTTGAATATGGATGGTTTGCTTCGGGTAATGGCCGCGGCATTTGCCTAGCGATGCCGTGCAGGATTCCAGCAGGCGGAATTCCGCGTTTTGCTGTGCCTCCGGGTCTTCCTGTAACTGTGAGAAGAACAGGATGTCGTTGATCAAAGAAAGGAGTGTTTCACTGGAGTGATGGATTTCTTTCAGCGTGCGGATGCAGTCAGGGTCGTCGATTTCCTCCATTAGCAGGCTGGTGTAGCCCATGATTGGATTGAGCGGAGTGCGCAACTCGTGGCTCATGACGGAGAGGAACTCGCCTTTGACGCGGTTCGCTTCTTCCGCCGCCTGTTTGGCGATCAGCAGATCCTCGGTCGCACGGCGGCGTTCCTTTTCAGCCTGTATGCTTTTCAGCGCGAAACGTAGATCTCCGGCCACTTCGCGGAACAGTTCGATCTCGTCTTCGTCCATAATCGCCGACTGGCTGGTCATCAGCGCGATGTAGCCGACCTTATTATCAAATTTAAACTCAGCGGCGAGCAGCGCGCAATCCTCCATGCCTTCCATTACGGGAAAGTTGGGGCACTGCTCGATCGGGTTGGCGGCGAGAATGAGCCCGCCCTCTCTTTTGGTGCCTGCAATGCAATGGGGCAGTTGGCCCGATTGCAGGAAGTGTTTCAGCTTTCCGGAATCTTTCTGTTGGGGGGCGTCGTGATAGTGTAAGGGGTTGCCGTCCTCGTCGAGCAGGGCGATCCAAGCGTGTTTGAATTCACGATCCTCAACCAGAATTTCGCATATTTTACGGATGAGAGAATCCACGTCGGTGGTGTCGACGATCGCTTTGTTTACACGGCGTATGGCACGCAGCATGGCATTGAGCATGAGCAGCTTTTGCTCGTCATGCTTGCGGTCGGTGATGTCGCGGGAGAATAAAATCGCCCGATCTTCGGTATGGCGGACGGCATCGACCCGGATGATTTTCTCGGAGCCGTCTTTGCGCTTTATCGTGCGGTCACGAGTGACGTAGCCGTCCAGGAAGATATCTTTGAAGGCCGCAGCGGTATCCTTACGCTCGTCGACTACGTTGATGTCCAGAATACTGAGCTGTTGTAGTTCCTCGGGACTGTAACCAGTCAACTTTTCTGTGGCTTCGTTGACTTCGACAAACTTGCCCGCCTTATCGATCAAGGAGATCGCAATCGGAGAATTCTTCACATAGAGTTCATATTGTGATTGGGTGTGCTTTAATTTTGAGAGGGCCTCCGTGACTTGGCGCGACCAGAATCGACAGAGGATCCAAAGCAATACGGTGGTGGCGAGGACGTAGCCCATCCCTTTGAGGGCTTCTATGGCGAGAATTAGTTGGGTATCCTCGGCTTGCCTCGACAACCACAGGCTGGAAAGGATGATCCAGGCCGAACCGACGAAGAAGTAGATGAGCACGACACGATTTATCGTGAGGCTGGTTTTGGGAATCTGTGAGTCTGGTCGCACTGGAACAAAGGGATAAAATGAAACCCACTCGATGCGACGACGCACAAGAGTCTTGTTCCTCCTGCGTGAGCACTTGGTGGATTAGTTGGAGTGGTCGTTGGCTTGGCGTGTAGTATGTAGTGCCTTTTGTTCGATTAGTAAAACTTATGGTCGTCTTCGCAAGGTTTAAAAAGTTGTCAAAGGCCGGTCGGGCGGCGATCGGATGATATTTTACATTTTATTAGCATAAGTTCACGGGGCAATCGCTAGCCAGCTGTTCTTTGTGCTTCATTTGCGGTGACGGCTATGCTAGCGATTGCACCAGATGCCAAAAAAGAGACAGCCATCAGCCGAAGAGGAGGGACCCAAAGCCAAGACGATGTATACCATCAAGCTCAACGACGAGCAGATGGACAAGCTGGCCGAATACCTGGAAGCGGATAACCAAGGGCCGTGGTTTCCTTATGAGGTGGCCTACTCGCTGTTTGCCTTCAAAGGAGAGAAGGTCAATGTGGTTGGCTATCAGAGCGGGAAGTTAGTGGTCTCCGGCAAGAAAACGGAAGAGTTTGTGCAAAATATTCTGGAGGCTGAAATTACCGGTGATCCGCGGCTCGGCTATGATGAGGTGCATCATCCCGAATGGTTTGAACTGCATGCCGGCTGCGACGAGAGTGGCAAGGGTGACCTGTTTGGTCCGCTGGTGACGGCCTGCGTGGTCGCCGATGGCGACATGGTCCGGAAGTGGATCGAACTGGGGGTGGCCGACAGTAAGAAATTGACCGACAGCAGCATTCTGAAGCTGGACAAGGAAATCCGGAATACCAAGGGCGTAGTCTTTAAAACGGCTTTCGCCCGGATGCCGAAATACAACGAACTCTACAATAAATTTGACCGAAATTTAAACAAACTGCTGGCCTGGTATCATAGCAAATCTCTGATCAGCGCGTTGGACGAGCGACCTGCCCCATGGGGACTACTGGACCAGTTTACCAAACAAAAACTGGTGGACGCCTATGTGAAGGACCGCCAAGACTTCAAGTTGATTAGCCGGACCAAGGCGGAGTCCGACCCGGTGGTGGCCGCTGCCTCCATCGTAGCGCGGGCAGTTTATGTGCGGGAAATGCATCGACTCTCGCGGGAAGCGGGCGAGCCGCTGGCCAAGGGTGCGGGGGGCAAGGTGCTGGCGCAGGCAAAGCAGATTGTCGCTGAAAAGGGGGCAGCTGCCTTGAGTCAATTCGCCAAGATGCACTTTAAGACGGCCTACGAAGCCCAGGGCTTGGAGCCGCCGGCCAAGCCCAGTTGGTATAAGTATTAAAGTTCATTTTCTGCTGATTTCGATCCATCTGAAAGGCTAGATTTCGAGTATTCCCAAGATGAAGGAAGTCGTTCTCACAAAACCTCCCTACATGAACGCGTCGGAGCAGCGCAACGCCGACATGCATAGCCTGCTCAACATTCTCAATGTTCTGGTCGGAGAGTTGTCCTTGATTGTGCCGAATATCGAACTCCCCGCGTATCCCGTGAACTGGACCATCTGATGGAGCTAAATGCATTGCAGCGATACGACGCGGATCTGCTGGCGGGGCATAAATACCTGATCGGGGTCGACGAAGCGGGCAGGGGCGCATTGGCCGGGCCGGTGGTCGCGGCGGCATGTGTGTTCGAGTGTTCGTTTTTTGAGTCTCACGAAGCAGTCGCTCTATCCGCCCGGATCAACGATTCGAAGCAGCTTCGCGCGGGTGCCCGCGATTTGTCTTTCAAGCAGATCGAGCAATTACGATCTGCCGGGCTGCTTGATTTTGCCGCCGCCGCAGCATCCGTGCCGGAAATCGCGGAATTAAATATACTCGGTGCCACACGGCTGGCCATGCGCAGAGCTGTCGAGGAACTGGCGCAGCGAACGACAAACTGGGTGCTGCCCGAGGCCGCCGCAGCGGGCCCCCTGTTTTCTGCGGAGCGCGCGGTAAAGCTCGCCGTTGATGGACGCGCCTTAAAGCCTTTTCCCTACACGCATCAAGGTATCGTCAAAGGCGACAGCAAATCGCTGGCGATTGCGATGGCCAGTATTGTGGCGAAGGTGACGAGAGATCGTGAACTACTGCAGCTTGCCACACAATATCCCGAATATGGTTTTGATCAGCACAAGGGCTATGCGACTCAGGGTCACCGCCGGGCGATTCTTGCTCAAGGTGCGGTTCCAGTGCATCGCGAGCGTTTTCTGCGCAACTTAGTTGCATCGAAAGATGCCAGCCCTCACCTTTGAACCAGAGCTCATTTAAACCAGCTTTTGGCCGGGGTCGGCAGAGACTTTTGGGGTAAGCGTATTTTTTGCAAATAAGTGTTGACTGACTCTGTTGCGAGGCGCACTTTCGCGGGCTTTCCATTTTCCAGTCGCATTCCTGCGGGTGGATTCAGGCTCTTTACATCTCCTTTTCAAATGTGCTAGTTGCCCTTGTAGCTCAGTGGTAGAGCGCATCCTTGGTAAGGATGAGGTCGGCGGTTCAATCCCGCTCGAGGGCTCCACTTAGAAAAGACAACAAACAACACCCGAAAATCTCTCATTAACAACTAACATCCATCATGGCTAAGGAAACATTCGAAAGAACAAAGCCGCACGTAAACGTCGGCACCATCGGTCACATCGACCACGGTAAAACTACTACAACCACTGCGATTCTCAAGGTGCAGGCAGATAAGGGCCTGGCCCAATTCAAGTCCTATGCGGACATCGCCAAGGGCGGCACGGTTCGTGACGAAACGAAAACCGTGACGATCGCAGTTGCTCACGTCGAGTATGAGACCGAGAAGCGCCACTATGCACACGTGGACTGCCCCGGTCACGCCGACTTCGTTAAGAACATGATCACCGGTGCCGCTCAAATGGACGGTGCGATTCTGGTTGTTTCCGCTGCTGATGGCCCCATGCCGCAGACCCGCGAGCACATCCTGCTGGCTCGCCAGGTTGGCGTGCCCACCATCGTTGTCTGGCTCAACAAGGTCGACCTGCTTGACGACGAAGAACTACTCGAACTGGTTGAGATGGAAGTTCGTGATTTGCTTTCCAAATACGAGTATCCTGGCGATGACATTACCATCGTCCGCGGATCTGCCACTGCTGCCCTTGAAGGCAAGCCTGAGGGCGTCGAAGCGATCGGCAAGCTGATGGATGCCATCGACACCGATATTGCCGAGCCTGCCCGTGAAATCGACAAGCCGCTGCTGATGTCGGTTGAAGACGTCTTCTCTATTACCGGTCGTGGCACCGTTGCTACGGGTCGTATCGAGCGTGGCGTGGTTAAAGTCGGCGAGGAAATTGAAATCGTCGGTATGGGTGATACCAAGAAAACCACTGTTACCGGTGTCGAAATGTTCCGTAAGCAACTCGACCAGGGCATGGCAGGTGATAATGTTGGTCTGCTCCTGCGTGGTATCGAGCGCGACGCCATTGAGCGTGGTCAGGTGATTGCCAAGGTTGGCTCCATCACTCCGCACACCACTGCCAAGGCTGAGCTTTACGTTCTGTCCAAGGATGAAGGTGGCCGCCACACGCCGTTCTTCGATGGCTATCGCCCGCAGTTCTTCTTCGGCACCGCCGACGTTACGGGTATCATCAAGACTCCGGAAGGCGTTGAGATGGTCATGCCCGGTGATAACTTGACTGTGACGATCGAGCTCGGTAAGGATATCGCCATGGAAGCCGGTCAGCGTTTCGCCATCCGTGAGGGTGGCCGCACCATCGGTGCCGGTCGCGTGACCGAAGTTATCAAGTAACATCGGCCAAGGCGTTTTCCTCCAGTTTCGCCGAGGGCTCTGAAATGGAGCCCTCGGCTTCGCTGTCTTAATAGTTACTAAGTATAAATTTTAGGAGAGTAGTTCAATTGGTAGAGCAACGGTCTCCAAAACCGTAAGTTGTGGGTTCGAGTCCCTCCTCTCCTGCCACTTTTTAATTTCATGAAAAACCCGTTCTCCAGCATTCGTCTCTTTTACAAAGAGATGATGACCGAATTAAGGAAAGCCTCTTGGCCTTCCAAAACCGAACTGCGTGATTCCACCATCGTCGTCCTGATTGCGACGGTGATTCTGGGTTCTTTCATCGCACTCACTGACTTTTCGCTGATGAACGGGGTTGAACTTTTGACCTCATGGGTTCGGTAGCAGTGGCAACACCGCCTCGACTCGTCTCCTCTCATTCTTAACGATCTCTCCCATCCAGAAACAATGTCGGAATCTTCCACCATTACCGGACCAAAGTGGTATGCTGTCCAGACGCTCTCCAACCAAGAGCAAAAGGCCAAAAAATACCTCGACAAGTTTATCGCCGTTGAGGAGATGGACGACTATGTCTACGAGGTTTTGATGCCAACCGAGACGGTGACCGAAGTAAAAAACGGTAAGAAAACCACCAAAACGAGGAAATTCTATCCGGGCTATGTCTTTGTGAATATGCGCCTCTACGATGACGATGGCAAGCTGCTGCAGAAGCCATGGTATTTTGTGCGTGAGGCACAGGGCGTCATTAACTTTGTGGGTGGCGACCGTCCGACGCCGCTCAAGAAGAGCGAGATCGATCGTATCATTAACCAAGTCCAGGAAGCCGAAGGTAAAGAAAAGCCGAAGATCGAGTACGATATCGGTGAGATGGTTAAGGTCAACGACGGGCCCTTCGCGAATCTCGTGGGTAAAATTGAGGAAATCGATCCGGACCGGGGTCGACTCAAGGTTTCCGTTTCCATTTTTGGGCGCTACACGCCCGTTGAACTTGAATACTGGCAAGTCCAGAGAACTGAAGAAAGCTAATCCGCTATGTCTAAGAAAGTCGTAGGAGAAATCCGTTTACAATTGCCTGCTGGTTCCGCTAATCCGGCGCCGCCCGTGGGTCCCGCACTCGGTGCGCAAGGCGTTAATATCATGGGCTTCTGTAAGGAGTTCAATGCCAAGACCAAGGATCAGGCCGGCATGATTTTGCCGACTGTGATCACAGTCTATGCGGACCGCTCGTTCTCATTTATTCTTAAGTCACCACCCGCAGCGATTCTGCTTAAGAAGGCAGCCGGTATCGCCAAAGGCTCCGGTGTCCCGAATAAGGACAAAGTCGGCACCGTGACCCGCAAGCAGGTTTTGGAAATCTGCGAGACCAAGAAAAACGACCTCAATGCCAAGGATGAGGATGCCGCGTTCAACATCATTGCCGGCACTGCCCGTTCCATGGGACTGGAAGTCGTTGACTGATTTTTCCGAGGCACGGTAATCGTGCTTTCTCCTAAACAACTAGAGATATAATCATGGCCACCCAGCAAATTAAGGGAAGCAAACGCTACCGTTCGGCCGTCGAAATGACGGACCTGACGAAGACTTACTCGGTCGAAGAAGCGTCTGCGTTACTCACTAAACTACCGAAGGCGAAGTTCGACGAGACCGTCGAGATTTATGCCCACCTTACGGTTGATCCTCGCAAAAGCGACCAGATGGTCCGCGGCACGCTCTCGCTTCCGAATGGCAGCGGTAAGACAGTCCGTGTTATCGTCTTCACTGAAAATCCGGACGAAGCCCTTGAGGCGGGTGCCGAAGAAGCCGGGCTCGATGAGCTGATCGAAAAGGTCGCCGGCGGGTGGATCGACTTCGATGTCGCCATTGCGACCACCAGTGCGATGAAGAGCGTCCGTAAGGTTGCCCGCGTGCTGGGCCCCCGGGGACTGATGCCCAATCCGAAATCCGGCACCGTGACCGACGATATACCTGCGGGAATCAAGGAAGTCAAAGGCGGACGTGTTGAGTTTAAAATGGATAAGACCGCCAATGTCGCGGTTGTTGTCGGCAAACGTTCCTTCTCCCCGGAAAGCCTGACGGAAAACGCCGAAGCGGCCATCAAAGCGCTGGTCAATGCCAAGCCTGATTCGGCCTCCGGCAAGTTCATTAAGAGCTTGAGCCTCAGCGCCACTATGAGCCCCGGCATTTCGATTAATCCGGCACCCTACAACAAGAGCTAAGGAGGGACACACGAATGAGACCAGAAAAAAAATATCTTGTAGACGAGGTTAACAATCACCTCGGAAAGTCCGATTACGTTTATCTCGCGAATTACGAGCGTATCACTGTCGACGAAACTGCTGAGCTGCGCGCGGCACTCGCCGAGCACGATGCCGAGTTCCACGTGGTGAAGAACACGATCTTCGGTGTCGCTGCTGCGGAAAAGGAGCTCCCTGATTTCAGCGAGCACCTGAGTGGCCCGACGGCCATCATCGTCGGCGGCAACAACCCGGCCGGTGTCGCTAAAGCCTTGACCAAGTTTTTCAAGGACAAGGAAAAAGTCGACCTCAAGGTCGGCTTGCTGGGCGACAAGGCCCTGTCCAAGGAGCAAATCGAGCAATTGGCCAAGTTGCCGGGCCTCGAATCGCTTCGTGCGCAATTACTCGGATTGCTGTCACAGCCCGGAACCGGCCTCGTTCGCGTTCTTAACGCTGTCCCACAAAGCGTTCTCAATGTGCTGCAAGCCAAAGTGCGTGCAGAGGGCGGGGAATAATCAAAACATCAATCAAGGTACACTTTTTGCTGCTGTTTAACTGCGGCGGCCAAAAACAAAATAACCAAAAATCCGGTTAGGAGGAATTCGCCTCTTAAATGTCGCCGACGCGGGGACGCTAACCAATTGAAAGGTAAAACATCATGGCAGATATCACAAAAGAACAAGTCGTCGAGTGGCTGAGCGCACAAACCGTGCTGGAAGTCGCCGATCTGGTAAAAGAACTCGAAGAGAAGTGGGGCGTTAGCGCTGCGGCTCCTGTTGCTGTCGCTGCTGGCGGCGCTCCTGCTGGCGGCGAAGAACCCGTTGAGGAGAAGGATGAGTTCGATGTCATCCTCAAGGCTGCTGGCTCGAATAAAATCGGTGCCATTAAGGAAGTACGTGCCATCACTGGTCTCGGACTCAAGGAAGCCAAGGAACTCGTCGAAAGCGCACCGAAGCCGGTTAAGGAAGGTGTCTCCAAGGACGAAGCTGAAGAGCTCAAGAAGAAGCTCGAAGCTGCCGGTGCCGAAGTCGAACTGAAATAATCACGGAACAACTCCGCATTATACATTCGTTCAAATTACATTCACGCAGTTAGGTGAGTCCCGACCAGAAATTGGTCGGGGCCTTGCCTAGCTGTTTTTCTCTTTCTGCCGCTTTACCACGGCAACTCCCAGGAAATTCTAAACAATCAAACCGTTAAACGGATCGAGCATCATGTCAAACCGCACAAATTTCGGTCAAATCAAGGAAGTCATTCAACCACCCAACCTGATTGAGAATCAGGTTGATTCCTACCGGGACTTTCTACAAATGGACACTCCGGTCAACCAACGGAAGCCCGTTGGACTTGAGGCAGTGTTTTCAGAGGTCTTCCCGATCGAAAGCTACGATAGCCGCTGTCATTTGGAGTATGTCAGTTACCGCATCGAACCACCGCGCGAGACAGAAATCGAATCGATTCGCGAAGGGGTCACTTTTTCAGTTTCCCTTTACGTGAAGCTGCGGTTGCGTGAAGAAGATCATATTAAGGACGAGGAAATCTACATGGGCGAACTGCCAATGATTTCCGATCGAGGCTCGTTTATCATCAATGGTGCTGAGCGGGTGGTGGTGAGCCAGCTTCACCGCTCTCCCGGTATCGCTTTTGAAGAAAGTGTTCATACCAGCGGCAAAGTCCTGCATGCGTTCCGCATTATCCCGGACCGGGGCACCTGGTTGGAAGTTCAGTTCGACCAGAACGATCTGCTCTATGTTTATCTCGACCGCCGTCGCCGTCGTCGCAAATTCCTGCTGACCACTCTGCTGCGAGCGATGGGTTACGGCTCGGATGCCGAAATTCTTAATCTTTTCTACGAACTCGACGAAATCTCTGTAGCGGAGGCACTCAAGCGCGAAACGGTCTCCAACCTGGTTCTCACGGAAGACATTGTCGATGCGGATAAGGGCGTCGTCCTGGCACGTGCCTTCGAGCCGTTGACCAAGACCATCGTGCGCTCTTTCCAGAAGGCTGGTCTCAAAAAGGTTGTGGCGATTGATACTTCGATCGACGATGGCGCGATTATTCGCTGCCTGAAGAAAGACCCGACTCAAAACGAAGAGGAAGCGCTGAAAGACATCTACAAGCGCCTTCGTCCCGGCGAGCCACCCACGACCGCCAATGCCAAGGCATTACTCAAGCGTCTTTTCCAGGACCCCCGCCGCTATGACCTTGGTCGGGTCGGACGTTACAAGCTGAATCAGAAGCTGAAAATGGACACCGATCTCGAATTCCGTGTGATCAACGCGGAAGACGTCGTCGAGGCGACCAAGTATCTCTCTCGCCTGAAGCGCGGCGAGGGCACGCTGGATGATATCGATCACCTGGGGAGCCGACGTGTCCGCACAGTCGGGGAGCTACTCGCGAACCAGTGCCGCCTTGGGCTCGCCCGCACCGAACGCCTGGTTCGTGAGCGCATGACTTTGTATGACCAAAGTGTCGATTCAATCAGCCCTCAGAAGCTGATCAATCCCAAGGCGCTGAGCACAGTGATCCGCGACTTTTTTGCCCGCAGTCAGCTCTGCCAGTTTATGGACCAGATCAATCCGCTGGCGGAACTCACGCACAAGCGTCGACTCTCGGCCCTCGGGCCGGGTGGTTTGAACCGCGAGCGTGCCGGCTTCGAGGTGCGTGACGTGCACCCGTCTCACTATGGTCGCATCTGCCCGATTGAGACACCGGAAGGCCCCAATATCGGTCTGATTAATTCGCTCTCGCTATACTCGCGCATTAACGAGTTCGGCTTTATTGAGACGCCATACCGCAAAGTCGTCGACGGCAAGGTTCTCGAGGATGTGGAATACCTCAATGCGGATCAGGAAGAACCGTTCATGATCGCACAGGCCAACTCCGAAATCGATAAAAACGGCAAACTCAAGGGGCCGCGCGTCACCTGCCGGAATCAGGACGAGGTGCTTGAACTCTCGCCGGAGGAAGTGGATTACATGGACGTTTCGCCCAAGCAGCTCGTGTCTGTTGCGGCCGGCCTCATTCCTTTCCTCGAGCATGATGATGCGAACCGCGCACTCATGGGCTCCAACATGCAACGCCAAGGTGTCCCGCTGCTGGAGTCGGAAGCGCCCTTTGTGGGCACCGGTATCGAGCGGCGTGTCGCCATCGACTCCAAAACGGTGGAAGTCGCCGACATCGACGGTATCATCGCCTCGGTGAATGCACGCTGCATCGTCCTCACCAAAGATGGTGAGATGCCCGCCCGCACCAAAGATCTCAAGACCGATCCGAAGAAAGGGATTTACGTTTATCCCTTGCGTAAGTTCATGCGCTCGAATGCAGGCACTTGTTTCAATCAGAAACCAATTGTTACCCGTGGTCAACCAGTCAAAAAAGGTGATATCCTGGCCGACGGTGCTTCCACCGATCAGGGTGAACTGGCGATCGGACGCAACGTGCTGGTTGCCTTCATGCCCTGGAATGGTTATAACTTCGAAGACGCGATCCTGATTTCCGAAAAGATCGTCAAAGACGATATCTTTACTTCGATCCATATCAGCGAGTTCGAAGTGACTGCCCGGGATACCAAGCTCGGACCAGAGGAAATCACCCGCGACATCCCCAATGTCGGCGAGGAGGCACTCAAGGATCTGAACCATGATGGTGTCATCCGCGTCGGTGCCGAGGTCAAACCCGGTGATATTCTCGTGGGTAAGATTACCCCCAAGTCGGAAACCGAGTTGGCCCCGGAGGAAAAACTCCTCCGTGCTATCTTCGGCGAGAAGGCAGCCGATGTGAAGGACACCTCTTTGGTGGTTCCCTCCGGTGCGACCGGTATTGTGATGGACGTCAAAGTCTCAGCGCGCGTCGATGGCGAGCCGGAGCAAATGTCCGCTTCTGACCGCCGTCGACAAATCAAAAAAATTAACGAAGAATACCGCTCTCAGAGTGACAAGCTTCGCGAAGACTTGACTGAGGCGCTGTCTAATATCCTCCTCGGTGAGAAAATCCCCCTGGATGTGAAGAACGGTGAAACGGGTGAGGTTATCATTCCGGCCAACCGCAAGATTACCAAGACTTTGCTCCGCCGCCTGGCAGCTGTCTCCAAGGACCTCGATATTGACCCCTCGCCGGTCAAGATCAAGATCATGGAGATCGTCAGTAACTATCAGAGCAAGTTCGACGAACTCGATTATGACCGCGAACGTAAGATCGAGGGAGTCGAGACGGGCGAAGATACCGATCAAGGTGTGGTCAAGAGCGTGAAGGTTTACGTTGCCAAAAAATGCAAAATGCAGGTTGGTGATAAAATGTCCGGTCGTCACGGAAACAAGGGTGTTGTTGCCAAGATTGTTCCGGAAGAGGATATGCCGCACCTGCCGGACGGCACACCCGTTGAAATCTGTCTCAATCCGCTCGGCGTGCCGTCCCGTATGAATGTCGGACAGGTGCTGGAGGTGCACTTGGGCTGGGCTTGTAAGAAGCTCGGGATCAAGGTGGCCACTCCGGTTTTTGACGGAATTAGTGAGGCACGCGTCCGTGAATACCTCGAAGAGGCCGGCTTGCCGTCGACGGGTAAGAGCCTGCTCTACGACGGTCGTACCGGCGAGCAACTCAACCAGGAGGTCGTGGTCGGCTACATGTATATGCTGAAGCTTAACCACCTGGTCGGCTCGAAGATCCACGCCCGTGCGGTCGGTCCTTACTCGCTTATCACCCAGCAGCCGCTCGGTGGTAAAGCACAGTATGGTGGCCAACGTTTCGGGGAAATGGAAGTCTGGGCGCTCGAAGCTTATGGTGCCGCCTACACGCTGCAGGAATTGCTCACCGTTAAGTCTGACGATGTGGCAGGCCGTACGCGCATCTATGAGTCTCTCGTCAAGGGGGACAACAGTTTGCAGGCTGGCACACCTCAGTCCTTCAACGTCTTGATGAAGGAAATTCAGAGTCTCTGTCTCGATGTCCGCCTCGGAACCGAGGGTAAGTTCGAACTCGAAACGGCTCCCGCCATCGAAGTCTAAGGACTCCTATTTACGCAACATTTCAAAAAAAGTTTTATACTATGAGCAACGAAGTAGCACGCGACGTCCTCGGCTATGAAGCCACCAAATCCTTCGACCGGGTCGGTATTACCGTGGCCGAGCCAGACGCTATCCGCAACTGGTCCCGTGGTGAGGTGAAGAACCCGGAAACCATCAACTACCGGACCTTCAAGCCTGAGCCGGGTGGTCTTTTCTGTCAGCGCATCTTCGGTCCGGTTCGAGACTACGAGTGCGCTTGCGGAAAATACAAGCGGATTAAGTATAAAGGTGTCATCTGTGACCGTTGTGGGGTGGAAGTGACCGTCTCCCGCGTTCGTCGAGACCGGATGGGGCACATTGAGTTGGCGGTGCCGGTGACGCATATTTGGTTCCTTAAGAGCATGCCGTCCCGCCTTGGGTTGCTGCTCGATATCACGGCTCGTAATCTTGAGCGGGTCATCTACTACGAAAACTACTTGGTGATCGATCCGGGCAAGACGCCGCTGGAAGAGCGTCAGCTACTCAACGAGCAGGAGTATCTGCAGGCCCAGGACGAATACGGCGAAGATTCCTTTGTTGCCAAAATGGGTGCCGAGGCCGTGCGCGATGCGCTTACTCTGGTTGATCTCGAAGCCACTGTTGCTGAGCTCCACGAGCAAATGCACGCCACCCGCTCCAAGCAGATTAAGAAAAAAATCTCCAAGCGCCTGAAGACGATTCAGGGCTTCATGCAGTCCGGCACCCGGCCCGAGTGGATGGTGCTGGAAGTGCTTCCGGTCATTCCGCCGGATCTGCGTCCGCTGGTTCCGCTGGAAGGTGGCCGCTTTGCGACTTCCGACCTCAATGACCTTTACCGTCGTGTGATCAACCGGAACAACCGCCTGAAGAATCTCCTGCAGCTCAAAACTCCGGATGTGATCATCCACAATGAAAAGCGCATGCTGCAGGAAGCAGTCGATGCGCTCTTCGATAACGGTCGTCATGGCCGCGCGGTAACAGGTGCGGGCAATCGTCCGCTCAAGTCCCTGTCCGATATGCTTAAGGGCAAGCAGGGTCGCTTCCGCCAAAATCTGCTGGGTAAACGCGTCGACTATTCCGGCCGCTCCGTCATCGTGACGGGGCCGGAGCTCAAACTGCATCAGTGTGGTCTGCCCAAGAAAATGGCGCTGGTTCTGTTTGAGCCCTTTATCATCCGCCGACTGAAAGAACTCGGCTTCGTGCACACCGTTCGTGGTGCCCGTAAGATGATCGAGAAACAGTCGCCGGAAGTTTGGGACATTCTCGAAGAAGTCACCAAGGGGCACCCGGTGTTGCTGAACCGCGCACCGACGCTGCACCGCCTCTCCATCCAGGCTTTCGAGCCAGTGCTGATTGAGGGCGATGCGATCCGGGTTCATCCGCTCGTTTGCACCGCCTACAATGCTGACTTCGATGGTGACCAGATGGCGGTCCACGTACCGCTCTCTCTTGAAGCAGTGATGGAGGCCAAGACTCTGATGATGGCGACGCACAACATCTTCTCGCCATCCTCCGGTAAGCCGATCCTCACGCCCTCACAGGATATCGTCCTGGCTGCCTACTTCCTCACGCTCGATCCTCCGACCAAGCCGGAGGAAGGTAAGCGCTTGCCAATGATTGTCGACGCAGACGAACTGGATACAGCGGTGGCCGATGGTGCTTTTGGCGTGCATGATCACATCAATTTCATCAACCCCGACTATGGTAAAGAGGGCCGCCCCTACGGTAATTCCGAAAAGAAGGTGATCCGCACCACCGTTGGGCGCGTGACTTTTAACACCATCTGGCCCGAGGAACTCGGTTTTATCAATGTGCCTGTGCCGAAAGGCAAGTTGGGCGAAATCATCCTCGATACTTACAAGACTGTCGGTAAAGAGCGGACGGTTCACACCTTGGATCGCCTCAAGGACACCGGCTTCAAGGTCGCGACACTGGCAGGTGTCTCCATCGGTATCGATGACATGATCATTCCGCCTTCAAAGCCCCTCATCGTTAAGAACGCCCGCAAGCGGATCGACGAAGTGGATGGCCAATACAAGAAAGGTATCATCACCGAAGGTGAGCGTTACAACAAGATCATCGATATCTGGACTGGTACCACCGATGATATTGCCAAAGAGGTGTTCAATGAGCTTAAGAGTAACGGTGGCAAGCCGAGCGTTAATCCGGTCTTCCTGATGATGGACTCCGGTGCGCGTGGCAATAAGCAGCAGGTCCGCCAACTTTGCGGCACTCGCGGTCTTATGGCGAAACCATCCGGTGAGATTATTGAGCGTCCGATTCTGTCGTCCTTCCGCGAAGGCCTCTCCGTTTTGGAATACTTTATTTCCACCCACGGTGCCCGTAAGGGACTCGCCGATACTGCCCTTAAAACGGCCGATGCCGGCTACCTGACACGTAAGCTCTGTGATGTGGCGATGGATTGCATCATTGAACAATACGACGACGGGAACCGCGACGGTGTTTGGAAATATGCCATTTACGAAGGGGACGATGAGATCGTCTCTCTCTACGACCGTATCGTAGGTCGTTGCTCCTCCAACGACATCAAGAACCCGCTCAATCCGGATGAAATTCTGGTAAAGAACGGAGAGCTGATCAGCGAGAAGCAAGCGGCTAAAATCGAAGAAGTCGGTATCGAGCGCGTCAAAGTTCTCTCGGCACTCACCACCCGGAAGAAAATCGGTATTACCGCACTTGAATACGGGATTAACCCAGCCAGCAGCTCGATGGTTGAGCGTGGGGCCTCAGTCGGTATCATCGCGGCCCAATCGATTGGTGAACCAGGCACCCAGTTGACGATGCGGACATTCCACATCGGGGGAATCGCATCGGGTGTGCTTAAAAATCCGGAAATTAAAGTTCGGGTTAGCGGCAAGATCGTTTACAAGGGGCTGCGAATTGTGCAGACGGCCGACGGTGCCAATATCGTTCTGAACAAGACTGGCTCCGTAATGATTCTCGATGAAGATGATCGCGAAATCGAAACCTACAAGATCGTTGTCGGTTCCGTGCTCACCAAGCCGGATGGCGATACTATTGAAAAGGGCGAGATCCTCGCCATGTGGGACCCGCACAATATTCCGATTCTGTCAGAGAAGGCGGGTAAGATCCAATTCTCTGATATGATCCATGGTGTCACGATCAAGCGTGAACTCGATGAGTCCACTGGGCGCATCGCCACCGTTGTGGTCGAGCACAAGGAAGACCTCAACCCGCAGGTCGAGATTGTGGATGACTCGGGCAAGATCATTGCCACTTACGCCATCCCGACTGGTGCGCAAGTCGCGGTCAATGAGGAAGACGAGATCGCCGCTGGCAGCATGTTGGCCAAGACTCCGCGTCAGGCTTCCAAGACTCAGGATATCACGGGGGGGCTTCCGCGTATTGCCGAACTCTTCGAAGGGCGTCGTCCCAAGGATGCTGCTGAGATGGCCAAAATCGACGGTATCGTTTCCCTCGACGGCACGGTTCGTGGTAAGAAAAAACTTCTCGTCACTGATCCTGAGACAGGCGACGAAGAGGCGCATCTCATCCCGCACGCGAAGCACATTGTGGTCCAAGTCGGCGACCTTGTCCATAAGGGACAAAACCTCACCGAAGGGGGCCAGGATCCACACGAGATTCTTGAAATTCTCGGGCCTTCCGCAGTTCAGGACTATCTGATCGCCGAGATTCAAAAGGTCTATCGTCTTCAAGGCGTTGAGATCAACGATAAGCATATCGAGGTCATCATTGCCCAAATGCTGAAGAAGATCCGCATCACTGATCCGGGCGACTCCGAGTTCTTCTGGGGTGAACAGGTGGACCGCTACACCTTTATGGCGGCCAATGATCACATCCAGGATTCCGGCGGTATGCCAGCCGAGGGCGAGCCCGTCCTGCTGGGGATAACCAAGGCCTCACTGGAGACGGAATCCTTCATCTCCGCTGCGTCCTTCCAGGAGACGACCCGCGTCCTGACCGATGCCTCAACGCTCGGCAAGGTGGACTACCTGAAGGGATTCAAGGAAAACGTCATCATGGGGCATCTGATTCCAGCAGGCACCGGTCTGCCAGCCTACCGGAAGCTGCGTATCGATACCCTGGGTGCCGAGATGGAAAAGCTCTCCCTGGAGGAAGCTGCCGAGCGCGTCGAGGGTGTGGCTCTGCCGCAAGCTGAGATCAGCACCGAGACCGAAGGCGCGGTGCCCGAAGCCGACGCCGTCGAGGCGGAAGCTGAAGACGACGAGCCCATCAAGGACGAAGAATCCGCTGGCTAGCCGCTTGATCAGTCAAGTAACCTTTCAAACAAAAGCCCGCTCCTCCGAGCGGGCTTTTTTGCGGGCCGTGATGCTCGAGAATGGAAGTGAGAGTCACTGCTGTCCAAAAGTAAACGGACTTTTGTGAATAGAGGTGTGATGACGCATTTACTCGACACCTCGGTCTATTCGCAGCGTTTGACATGCTGATCGGTGCCACCGCTCTCGCGAACAATCTCAAGCTCGCTACGCTCAACATCAGGAACTTTGCCAAAATCCCCGGGCTCGGGGTGGAGGATCGGACTCAATAGCCTTGGACCTCTCGGCATGTGTCATTCTGGGCTTGCATGCCGTGGGTAAAATTGAAGGGTTTTGCTTTTCGCGCTCGTCAATGAGCTATTGGAAACTGTTCAGCCACAATTAAACCAGCCTGCGCGCCATCATGGATTCCGAAGACACCGCACCGATCTCAACCAATCAATCCAGGGCACAGCTCACGTTGCGTGCCGTGCTTACTGGCATGGCTTTTGGGAGTATTCTCTCGCTGTGTAATCTATACGTCGGTCTCAAGATTGGGTGGGGGATTGGGATGTCGCTCACCGCGGCATTGCTCGCCTTCGGAACCTGGCAAATCCTGCAAAAGACCGGACGCTGCCAGGGACTCTCGATCCTCGAAACGAACATCAGCCAAACCGCCGCCTCTGCCGCCGCCTCCATTTCGGGTGCCGGCCTCATTGCTGCTATTCCGGCCCTGACGATTTTGACCGGGCAAACGATGTCCTGGGGCACGCTCGTGCTTTGGACCTCCTCTGTTTGCGCGGTGGGTGTCGTCGTCTCGATTGGCCTGCGTAAGCAATTGATCGAGGTGGACAAATTACCCTTCCCGAGTGGTTTTGCTACCGGTAAGACCTTGCAGGAGCTTTACAATCACGGGAGCGATGCGGCGGTAAGGCTGCAACTACTGGGAGGCATGGCACTCATTTCCGCCAGTGTTAAGTTTGCCGAGCACTTTGATTATCTCAAGCGGATCGCGGTTCCCGGTTGGATCAGTGCCCGCCCGGGGGGTGGGCTGGAAAAGGCCGGTGTGGCAGGTTACGCCCCGGCTAATCTTGGTATATCGATTGAGCCGACTTTAATGATGTATGGCGTAGGTGCCATCGTCGGCCCACGGGGGGGTTTATCTGTGCTACTCGGTGCCGTTTGCTCATGGGCCGTGTTGGCTCCGATTGTCTTCGAGGCTGGCTGGGCGGTGCCGGGTGCTCCGGGCCAATCGTGGTTCAATAATGGTCTGAGCTGGCTGCTCTGGCCCGGGGTCGCGATTATGGTCTCCTCCGCCCTGACCTCATTTGCCTTCTCCTGGAAGTCGATCATAAAGGCTTTCAAGCCACTGAGTAAGGAGGAGGCCGCTGCGGTGCCCCCGGGCTCCGAAGTCATTCCGAAAAAATGGTTTATCGCCGCCTTGGTTGCGGTCACTGCTCTGTCGGTGATCCTGCAAACGGTTCTCTTCGGAATCACGCCGATGTTGGCCATCTTCGGCGTGCTGCTGACTTTCATGCTCGCGCTGGTGGCGGCGCGGGTCGCCGGCGAGGTCAACGTCACTCCTGTCACTGCGATGGGTAAGGTCACTCAGTTGACCTTTGCCATAATTGCACCGGCCAATCCGGCCTCGAATCTGATGGTGGCCAACGTGACCGGGGGTGCGGCCGGACTTTGCGCGGATATGATGCATGACCTCAAAGCGGGCAAAATACTCGGCGCTGATCCGCGTCCGCAATATATTGCCCAGTTCTGCGGCGTGTTGGCGGGGGCGTTGGTGGGTTGCGCGGGCTATCTGATTCTCATTCCGGATCCGGCTAATCAGCTCTTCACCGAGCAATGGCCTGCGCCCAGCGTTACTGCCTGGATGTCGGTTGCCCAGCTGTTTATGGATGGCCTCGATGCCTTGCCCACCGGTGCCGTCGAAGCCATGACTATCGGTGCTTGCCTGGGTATCTTGCTGGCGGTGGCTGAACGCATCCTGCCAGGTAAGGCCCGCAATTGGGTGCCGAGTGGGCCGAGCATGGGCCTGGCCTTCCTGATCTCACCAGCTATCTCCTTCGCGCTTTTCCTCGGCTCGATGGCCGCGCTGCTTATTGGTAAAATCACCCCAAATTGGAGCACGAAATTTATGATTATAGCGGCCTCTGGCATCATCGCGGGAGAAAGTCTCTCGGGGATATTCCTCGCGCTAATTGCCGTCCTTTCAGGTGGCTGAGCCGTTTAAGTTTATTCAAACCCCATTAAATAAAATGCCCATTAATACCAGGCTCTTACTCTCGACCATGATGTTCCTCCAGTTTTTTATCTGGGGGGCATGGTATGTCACGGCACCCAACTATCTGGGGACGATCGGCTTCACCGGCACTGATTTTGGCTGGACTTACTCGGTGGGTCCGATCGCCGGCATGCTGACACCGTTTTTTGTCGGCATGGTGGCCGACCGGTTTTTTTCGGCCCAGCGAGTGTTGGGAGTGATGCACATCACCGGTGGGCTCCTGATGTATGTCGCGACCTTTCTGATGAACTCAGGGGCGACTCCGGCAGCGATCAACTGGATCTTTTTCGGCTACATGCTGGCTTACTTCCCGACCATCGCCTTAGCCAATACCATCGCCATGCGTAATATGGAGGATTCCGAGAAAGAGTTTCCGGCGATCCGGGTGCTTGGGACGATCGGCTGGATCACCGCCGGGGTGGTCCTGTCCTACCTCGGATGGGGCACTCAGATTAATATGTTCTATCTGGTAGCCGCGTCGTCGATCCTGTTGGGTGTCTATAGTTTCTTTTTGCCCGATACGCCCCCCAGCCCCCAGAAGAGTGTCTCTGTTCGCGAGGTGTTGGGCCTGGATGCTCTGGTGCTGCTGAAAAACCGCTCCTATCTGGTCTTTCTGATCAGCTCGCTGCTGATCTGTATCCCGCTGGCGTTTTACTATCAGATTGCTAGCCGGGTGGTGGAAATGTCGAGCTTTGAGAGCTTCGGCTTTATTCAGTCGATCAAAGATCTGCTCAAAATGGGGGATGTTATCGGGGCGACCATGTCGCTCGGCCAGGTGTCGGAAATTGTCTTTATGCTGGTCATGCCTTTCTTTTTCAAGCGGCTCGGGGTCAAATGGATGCTGACGATCGGGATGCTGGCATGGGTGGCACGCTATGCGCTCTTTGCCTTGGGTGCACCGGATCAGGTGCGCTGGATGATCCTGGTCGGCATTGTGCTACACGGGATCTGCTATGACTTCTTCTTTGTGACCGGCCAAATTTACACCGACCGCGTCGCACCCAAGCGAATCCGGGGGCAGGCGCAGGGCTTGCTGGTTCTATTCACATTGGGGATCGGCATGTTCATCGGTGCCCAGATCGCCGGACGGGTCGAAGCCATGCACACGCCGCCGGCCTCAGTGCATATTTCTGAAGTGTTCCCGGAAAAAGGAGCGGAAATCCAAGCGCTGGAAGCCACTCTGGCGAACGCTAGTGATGATGCCCGTCGGGCGGCGCGTGATGAGTTGTCGGGGGCGCTGGCTTCACTGCGTGCATCGGTCAGCGAAGAGGAGCGGCATGCGCTCCGCCAGGCGGAGCTCAAAGCGATCGATTGGCGACCGCTCTGGGCCACGCCTGCGATCTTTGCCGCAGTCGTCATGTTGATCTTTATGTTCCTGTTTAAGGATAATCGCCGGGAGGAGCCGAGCGCGCAGGAACTCGTCCCTGACGAGCCCAACCCAGTGCCTTAAGTTCGGGCGTAAGGGGAGTCGCATCACGTAAGTTTTTAACAAAAGATCACTTAGCGACTGGCTTTACGCCAGGATCGAGCCTTCGTGCATAGAGTGCCCGTTCTGATCGAGGGATAAACCCTCTCGCTACGAGGGCTGAAAGAATATCTGACCCATTACCAAGGAACTTAACAGCATAATCGCAATCTCAGAATTTCTAGTTGTGTTTCGAGCTATGAAGCAAAAAACCACCATTTCACGCCGTGAGGCACTCAAAGGTCTGGGACTGCTGGCGACGATCCAGATCGTCCCACGCCACGTGCTGGGTGGTGCTGGGTATACGCCTCCCAGTGAGGTGCTGACCAAGGGGATCATCGGATGCGGGAACATCTCCGCCCAGCATCTTAATATGCCGGGGAAGTTACTCGCCCTCTGTGATGTCGATACGAAACATCTCGCGCGGCGCAAAGCGCAGGCCGTGGAAATGGGTGCGGCTGATGTGGCCGGTTACCACGACTATCGCGAGCTGATCGCCCGCGACGACATCGATATCGTGCACATCGCCACGCCGCCGCACTGGCATGCGCTGATGGCCATCGATGCGGCAAAAGCGGGCAAAGACATTGTCTGCGAAAAGCCCATGAGCCGGACCATCGGTGAAGGTGTCGCTATGATGAACGCAGTGCAGCAAGCAGAGCGCATTTTCCGGCTCAATACCTGGTTCCGTTTCCGAGGCGGGTTTTATGGCATGGGAATGCCGGTGGCTCCTATCAAGCAAGCCGTGCAGGCAGGCTTGTTCGGTTGGCCGCTGACCATCACGGTGGGCGCAGGCACTGGATTTAACTGGAAACTGGATATGTGGACGGGCCGGACTGATCTGACCCCGCAGCCAGTGCCGGAGCACTTTGACTATGATTTTTGGCTCGGGCCTGCGCCGAAGAAGCCTTATCATCCCCATCGGACGCACGACACCTTCCGGGGTTATTGGGATTATGATGGCGGCGGCTTGGGTGATATGGGGCAGCACTACCTGGACCCGGTTCAATTCATTCTGGGGAAGGATAACGAAGCCCCCATCAGTGTCGAAATCGATGCCGACCCGCAGCACGAGGATGCGATCGGGCTGTGGCGGCGAATTATTTATACCTATGCGGATGGTTGCCGGGTGGTGCTCGATGGTGAGGGGAAGGATACGAAGACTAAATATATTCAGGGGCCCAAGGGCTGGATGGGCAGACGCTTTGAGTCGAATATTCCGGACCTACGCCAAAAGGTCGCCCAGTTGCCGCCGCTCGAACCCGTCGTGACGGACTTCCACGAGGCTGTGCGAACACGCAAGCAATTTGCCCTCAATGAGGAAAACGGTTTCTGGTCCACGACAATGATTAATATGGGCATTACCGCCCACCGGCTGAATAAAAACCTCAACTTTGACAGCAAGACGCTCACCTTTGATGATGACGAAGCTAATCAACTCGTGCATCAGCCGATGCGTGGACCCTGGCGCCTTGGGTAATAGGCTTTTTCTTGTAGCGGATCGGCGATAGCCGTTGCGTGCGATAGGCCGCTTGATCCACGAGTCGGAATAATTGTCGTCATTCCGCTACAAACTAAACATTAAAATAAGTTTCCTATGAACAAAAAATTAAGAGTATTGTGCCTCGGAGCCGGACACATGGGCCGCTCCCATGCCCTGGCCTATCATCGGATTCCGGACTTCGAGATTGTGGGGATCGTCACCCGTTCGCCCGAATCACGCGGTGCGCTCAATCAAGAACTGGGCGGTGGCTATGCCGAGTTTGGAGATTATTACGAAGCCTTGACAGCGACTCAGCCGGACGTGGTGGCGATTTCAACCTATCCGGACACGCACAAAGACTACGCCTTGGCGGCCTTGGCGGCCGGTGCGCATGTCTTTATTGAGAAGCCACTGGCGGAGACCGTTGCGGGTGCCGAGGAGGTGGTCGCTGCGGCCAAGGCGGCCGACCGGAAGTTGGTGATCGGCTACATCCTGCGTCACCATCCCAGCTGGGTGAAATTTACCGAGGTGGCTCAAACACTGGGCAAGCCGCTGGTGATGCGGATGAACCTGAACCAGCAGTCCTCCGGCAAGAATTGGGAGACGCATAAGAACCTGATGGCTTCGATCCCCCCGGTGGTCGATTGCGGGGTGCACTATGTCGATGTCATGTGCCAAATGACGCGCTCGAAGCCGGTGCGCGTTTCGGGCTTGCGGGCCCGACTCTCGGACGAGTTGCCGGCGGGCATGGTCAACTACGGCCACCTGCAGGTCACCTTTGAGGATGGCTCGGTCGGCTGGTATGAGGCCGGCTGGGGGCCGATGATGAGCGAGACAGCCTTCTTTGTCAAAGACGTGGTCGGTCCGAAAGGCTCGGTCACGATCTCCGCCCGGTCTGCGGGAGGTGAGGGCGCCTCGTCCGAAGTGGATGCCCATACCAAGACCGAGGCACTGCGCCTGCACCACAGCACGCTCGATGCCGAGGGGAAGTTCGCCAAGTCCGATGACTGGATCGACATGGAAGACGAGCCGGACCACGATGAGCTCTGCAAGCGCGAGCAGGAATACTTGCTGCGAGCGATCCGCGAGAATCTTGACCTGAGCGACCACATGGAAGATGCCCTTAACTCCATGCGCATTGTGGCAGCGGCGGATGAATCATCCCAGACCGGTCAGACCGTGCAGCTTTAGGAAGCTGCAATTCGTTATTGCTGACTGGTCTGACCGTGTACAAAAGAATATCACATGACTAAACCATTGCGTATTGCCATCCTGGGCTGTGGATCCCGGGGCCGAACTTACGGGCGGATCGCCGCCACTATGCCCGACCGCTATGAGCTGGTGGCGGTGGCAGACCGCGATGCGGCTAAGACGGCGACGCTTGCTGAATTGAGAGATCCCGGTGTTATTCAGCAATTCGACTCGGATGCGTCGCTATTCGCCGCCGGTAAGCTCGCCGATGTTTTGATGATTTGCACCCAGGATGCCGACCACTACGGTAACGCCATGGACGCGATGGACCTCGGCTACGACCTGCTACTGGAAAAGCCGGCTGCCGAGACGCTGGAACGCTGTGAGGCGCTCGACCAAAAAGCCCGCGAGAAGGGTTGCCGCATCCTCCCCTGCTTTGTGCTGCGCTACACCCCTTTTTACCAGGCGGTTCGGCAATTCATCGATAGCGGGCGTTTGGGACGTATTATCACCATCCGGGCCACCGAGGGGGTGGAGGCCTTCCATCAGGCCCACTCCTACGTGCGCGGCCACTGGGCGAAGTCGGAAAATTCCTCACCGATGATTGTTGCCAAGTGCTCGCACGATACGGATCTCATGTGCTGGTTCGCTGATTCCACACCGAAAGCCATCACCAGCCACGGTCGGCTCGATTGGTTTAAAAAGGAGAATGCCCCCGAAGGCGCCCCCCTGCGTTGCACCGATGGCTGCCCAGTGGCGGATGATTGCATCTTCGATGCCCATCGCTACCTCAATGAGAAACGCAACTTCCTGCGGATGGTCATGCCGGGAGCAGAGGGTGAGACGGGCGCCTACGAACTGCCCGAGGAGCCGATCCTTGAATTTCTCAAGACTTCTCCTTGGGGCCGCTGTGTCTATCATTGCGACAATGATGTGGTCGATCACCAAGTGCTGGCCTGTGAAATGGAAAATGGTGTGACCGCTACGCTGACGATGACCGCCTTTGATTGCGATCGCACCATCGAGATTCATGGCACGCGTGGTTCCCTCAGAGGCGGCGAGCCTTATCAACGTGGCGGAGCCCATGAGCTGTGGTTCTATGATCACCGCGACGGTAAGGTAGAGGCGATCCCGGTGGATCAGACCAAAGGCGAAGGCTACGCCAGCCACGGCGGTGGCGACTTCGGTATTGTGGATGCTCTCGACCGCTTATTTGCCGGCCCGCATGCCTTGTCGCCCGGACTCGATGGCCTCGCCGGTCACCGGCTCGCCTATCAGGCGGAAGCATCACGTCTCGCTCATGGTCTGCCTAAAAGCTGATTTTCTTGGGTTGATGGCAGCAGAGGTCCTCTGAGTCGTCTCCCGTAACACGAAACAAGTCGCATGGACAAAGAACCCAAAGGCAGAAGCCTCCAACTCTCCGACCAGGAGCGGGCGGCGCTATCCGACAAAATGCACGCGCAAATACTGGAGTCTCGGCGAGTGGGCTTCTCTCTGCGCGGGAGCGACGAAATCATCTCCCAATGCCTTGTGGCTGAAATGCCCGGCACGCCCGCGGGTGAAGTCAGCTGCTGCGGGGCCAAGGATTTTCTGATCGATGAGATTCGCGAGTTTACCGACGCCGAGGGGAATCCGTCGCAGGTCCGCTGCGCCTCTTCAGCTATTCTGGAGATGACGGATGCGCCGATACATCTCCATGCCGCTACCCTGGAATACTATATCATCCTCTCCGGCAGCGGAAAGATGGTGCTCGGGTGTGGTGCCTCGGAGCGGATCGTCCCAGTGAAAGAGGGTAGTGTTGTCTTGTTGCCGCCGGGCCAGCCTCACGGAATCGCCTCCGACGATGCGGAAGTGCCCATCAAGGCTTTGCTCATCTTTAGCCCGGGTCTGGCCCCGGTCAGCCTGCCAGAATTCCGCGACGAGGAAATCATCCACCCCCGCACCTCGGAGCGGTTGCGCGTGCTGGAAGCGATGTGAAGCTATTTGACTGCCTTTCACCGCGCAAAAACCTCGGCCCGGTTTTCCCGGTCGAAGCGCTGGTAGTCCTTGATCGGCAGCGCATCCAGAAAGCGCGGCCCGTAGGTCTTGGTCAAAACCCGTGAATCGAGGATGACGATGCGGCCGGTGTCCTCGTGGCGGCGGATGAGCCGACCGATGCCCTGGCGGAATTTGACCAGTGCGTCCGGCACCGTCATTTCGGCGAAAGGGTTGCCGCCTCGGGCGCGGATGTGCTCGCTGCGGGCCTCGCTCACGGGATGGCCGGGGTTCTCGAAAGGAAGCCGCGCGAGGATGACCTGGGAAAGGGCCGGGCCGGGCACGTCGACTCCGGTCCAGAAACTGTCCGTGCCGAAGAGCACGCCGTTGCCCGCATCGGCGAAGCGGCGGGTCAGCTCGGTGCGCGCCTGGCCGGCACCCTGCGCGAAAAGTGGGCGGTTGATCTTTTTAAGAAAGCCTTCGCAGCGCTCGGCCACCTTGCGCAGGTCGAAATAACTGGTGAAGAGCACGAGACTGCCGCCGGGTTCGTCGCGCACGCACCAGCTGATCATGTTGGCCAGGTAGTCGAGATCGAGCCGTCCCTGCCCGGGCTCGGGCTGCGGGGCGTCGCTGGCGATATAGACGCGACAGTTCTTCTCGTAGTTAAAAGGTGAATACACCATTTTGGCATCCGCCACCTCCGCACCGGTCTTTTGCTGGAAGGCCTCCAGCGTGCGTCCGTCCGAGAGCGTGGCACTGGTCATGATCGCCGCCGTGCCCCGGCTGAAGAGGGCCTCGCGGAGGTAGGGGGCCACGTCGAGCGGAGCCGTGCGCAGGGTCACGATCTGGCCCTTCTTGCCGCCGCGCTCCAGCCACTGCACATGGTCCTCCTCCGCGTATTCCACGAAGCCGTTGATCCCGTCGCGGTAGCCGAGGATGCGCCGCCGGTGGTCGCGCAACTCGTCTTGCAGGCGTTCGTCGTCGATCTTCTGAATGATGGCTGCGAGCCGTTCCGCCACTTCCTTGAGCGGGCCGGAGACGAGGTTCTCGCAAAAACCACCCTCGTGGATCCGCTGCACGGATTTCTTCGTCAGAAAGGTGTCGCCCAGGTAGCTGAAAAACTCTGCCGCCGCGTCGAGGGCGTTGTCCACCGCGTCCTGGTCCCACTTCTCGCCGACTTTCCGAAGGACGCCACGGTTGGCGCGCGGGTTGTAGATACGCTTGAGGGCCCGGTCCACCGCGAAGGAGCTGATGTGCAGGCCGAAGTGGTCGGTGGCGATGGCGGGCACGCGGTGGGCCTCGTCGAGCACCACGAAGTCGTCGGCGAGCAGCACGCCCTTGGCCTCGCCTTCCGGACCCATGCCGGCGTTGATCAGGGAGAAGAGCAGGCTGTGGTTAACGATCACGCAGTTGGCACTGAGCAGTTGCTTGCGGGCGCGTTGGTAGAAGCAGACGCTGGAGTCGCAGTTCTTGCGCGAGCAGGTCGAGCTGTCGGCGTTGATCGCATCCCAGACATCGGGGTGGGGCGCGGGGGCGAGTTCCTGCAGTAGGCCGTTCTTGCTCGTGGCCGACCACGTGGCGATGCGGGTCAGATCGGCCCGCTCTTCGGCGGGAAACATTTCGGTCTGCGCGGATTTGGCCTCCTTCAGTGCGTTGCCCAGTCGGGTGGTGCAGCAGTAGTTGCCTTTGCCCAGCAGCATGGCGGTCCTGAACTTCGCATAGCGGCCCAGCTCCGGCACCGCCTCGAAGAGCTGGCGGCAGATTTTCAAGTCCTTGTTCCGGATCTGTTCCTGCAGGCTGATGGTGTGGCTGGACACCACGAAGGGCCGCTCGCTGTCGATGGAGTGGATGATCCCCGGGATCAGGTAAGCCAGGCTCTTGCCCACGCCCGTGCCCGCCTCGAAGAGCAGCGGATGGTCGCCCTCCAGCGAGCGGGCCACCGCCTCCGCCATCTGCGCCTGCTCCGGCCGGTGGGCCAGCCCGAGCTTGTCCTGCAGGTAGCCGCCCTCCTCGAAGACCGAACGCACCATTCGACCGAGGTAGCCGGTCTCCGGCTTACTGCCGCCGCTCTGTTCGATGAGTCCGATCATGATGTTACTAAATGCTTAATGGCTGAGGTTTCTTTGGCTTGGATGTTTGGCTCATGATTATACTGATTAATCCTAGCAAATCGTGGGTTAGAGCCGACTGCAAGACAAGGTCATAGCATCCCGGGCGCTGTGTAGCTCTAGTCAGTAAAGCCGGGCACCAGAGGTGGAACTACCGCTGAATCCATCGCCTGAGTGGGGCTTTCACAAATATAGCTTGAAATGTAGCACTTACGTGCCACATTAATGGCATGCGCAAGACAGCTACGCGATCACCGTTTGATTGGGAATTATGCCGGGAGCCGGGACTGCCACATCGAGCCGGATTGGGTTTTGATTTTCACGCTTTCCGAGGATGACACGCATGTGACCTTTGAACGAACAGGCAGTCACGCGGATCTTTTCAGTTAGAGAGTTTCAAGCGCCCCATCAAAGGCATAGACGCTTCCGGCTTCGGTGGGCATGGCGTCAATCACTTGCTTGCCGTATTGGACCGACATGGGGCGGCCCTTGAGCGATTGGATCCGCACTTCCGTTAAACGACCGTCGGCCCAGGCCAGGTCGACTTCGAAGCCGCCGCGGGCCTTGAGGCCTTTGAGCTCGCCCTTGGGCCAGGCCTCCGGCAGGGCGGGCAGGAGATGGATGACGTCGTTTTGCGACTGGAGGAGCATCTCGCAGACACCGGCGGCATAGCCGAAGTTGCCATCGATCTGGAAGGGGGGATGGAAGCTGAGGAGGTTGATGAAGAAGTTGCCGTGGATTTGTTCGCGCAGCAGTTTGTAGGCGCGGTCGCCGTCGTGCAGGCGGGCCCACATGCTGATCTTCCAGGCTTTGCTCCAGCCGGTGCCGCCGTCGCCCCGGGCGTTGAGCGAGACGCGTGCGGCCTCGGCCAGTTCCGGGGTGGTGGTGGGGGAGATCTGGCGCAGGGGGTGGACCGCCAGGAGGTGGGAGAGGTGGCGATGCTGGTCGTTCGGGTCGTCGCGATCCTCGGCCCATTCCTGGAGCTGGCCCCAGCTTCCGATTTGGGGGCCGAGCAGGCGGGCACGCATGGACTTGATCTTCTCGCGGTAGTCTTCGTCGCGGTCGAGAATGGTGGAGGCCTCGATGAAGTTCGTAAACAGATCGTAGACCAGTTGTTGCTCGTAAGAGTTGCCTTCCATTTCGGGGCCGTGCTCGGGCGACTGGCTCTTGGGGCTGACCAATTTTCCGTTGGGCCACTCGATGAGAGTGTCTTCCCAGAACTGGCACTGCTCCTTGATTAGGGGGTAGGCTCGTGTCTCCAAATACTCGCGATCCAGGGTGAAGGTATAATGATCCCAGAGGTTATTCAGCAGCCAGGGGGCATCGCCAAGATACCACTTAAAGGTCTGTCCGCCGAAGATCCCGTTCTCGGCGCGGTGGGCCCAGCCCCGGGCATCGAAGGCCTCCCTGGTCGGCTCGCGTTTGACCGGAACGACCGACCAGAGCCACTCCGAGAGGGGCGTGAAGCATTCGGACAGGTTGGCGGGTCCGGTGAACCAGTAGTTCATCTGGAGGTTGACGTCGGTATGGTAGTCGCTGCGCCAGGGTGGATTGTTGCTGTGGTTCCAAATGCCCTGCAAGTTGGCGGGCAGGGTGCCCGCACGCGAGGAGGCGATCATGAGATAGCGGGCATACTGGAAAATGAGTGCCTCCAGCCCGGGGTCGGCTCGGCCGCCTTCCAATTCGAGCGCGTTCTGTTCGTAGCTAAGCCAGTTTTTGGGCTGTTGCTTAGCCAGTCCGCGGTAGGCGTTGAGTCGCTCGCCGGTGGGCATGTCGGTGGCATCCTCCGGGCTCTTGCCGAGATTCAGGGAGAGCCTGTTGAAGAGTGATTGGTAGTCGGCGATGTGCTCGCTTCGCAGGTTTTGGTAGCGCTTCGCCGCGGCCCGCGTCAGGCGGTCCACGATGGATTGATGCGGATGCTCGCCCTTCCAGCCCTGCTCGCGCCGGTTGACGTAATCGGTGCCGCCATCCAGAAAGATGAGCAAGCTGTCGCAGTTCTCGAAGCGAAGCGCACCCCCCTCGGCGCTCAGGCTGCCCCCCTGGTGGAGCACCCGGGCCCGGGCCTCGTAGTCGAGCCGGATCTTGTAGTTCGGCTCGCCGCCTTTACCGGAAAGTCTGTGCTTGCCGGAGAGCGTGCCGGAGAAAAAGACTTCGTTGCCCTCGGCCCCCACACTCCCCTCGTGCGCGTCCTTGAGCAAGAGTCGGCCACTGAACGCGCCGGGCTGATCGGCAGTCAGGCGAAAGACCAAGACGTTGGCCGGATGACTGGCAAAATATTCGCGCTGATAGCGGATGCCACCGTTTTCGTAACGCACGGTGTGGATCGCTTGGCTGATATCCAGTTCGCGCTGGTAGTCGGCATGGCCAGTGGAGGACGATGCGTCATCGCTCGTATCGAATTCGATCAAAAGATCGCCGAGGGCCTGATACGAGCCCGTGTCCTGCTCGTCCCCGATCCAGACGCTGTCTTCGTTGAATTGAATGTGCTCGCGATCAACCGTGCCATAGATCATCGCCCCGAGGCGTCCATTGCCGATCGGCAGGCACTCCGATTGCCAATCCTCCGCCGGTGCCTCGTAGCGCAGGGTCAGGTCAGTTCCCCTGGTATCCGCTTCCTGGGCGGGAGCCTCTGTTGTCTTCGAGGCAGCACAGCTGCTTAAAAAAAGAGCCAGCAAAGCAAGGCCGCCGGTCCAGAGTCCGTGCTTGATAAAAGAAAGGCTGATGGAGGTGCTTCTATTCATGGTATTTGCAGACGAAAAGAATCTGAGTGGGTGCTCTCGGGGCAAAATGGCTTTTCTGCGGTCGGGGTCAATCCTGCTTGATCGGAATGGATGCGTGTTGAGGATAAACCCTTTCCTGCGGGAAGAAATTAGCTTCTTTTTTCGGGGAAATTCTAATAAATGTTTTCCCGCAACGTCATCACTTTTGAACGAAGTTGTTTTCCGATGGCACTAACCCCGTTAACCCCGCCCTGCGACACCTGTGAAAATATTTAAAACAGGTGGCGGGACAGATGCGGAAAGCGCTCAGGCGGGCCTGGTCGCACTGTTCCGTGCCTTGGAATCTCCTTTGTTGGGATTTGCTTATCAAATGGTGAAAGACGAACAGTTGGCGCAGGATATTGTGCAGGAGGCGTTTCTCCGCTTGCAGGCGCGCTTTGCGGAGGTGGCGCAGCCGAAGGCTTGGCTCTATACCACGGTCCGGCGCATGGCGATTGATCAGATCCGCAAGCATCGCAAGGTGGTGCCCTTTGTCA
>PXBU01000001.1 GCA_003566795.1 Puniceicoccaceae bacterium
AGTGATGGCAGTAGTGCTCGGCGTATCATCTTGGATGGCATTTTCATTGTTATCTCCGGACTGTGCATTACATGTTGTCGTGGTTCGCTATTTTCATCGAAGGGTCTTGCTCTCCTTACTCTGCCTTGACATCGAAGTGGTCTCGCACCCAATCACCGAGAAGATTGAAAGCGAGGACGGTCAGCGTAATGGCTACCCCGGGGAAGAAGGCGAACCACCAATTGCGCAGCATGATGTTTCGTGCATCAGCGATCATGTTGCCCCAGGTGGGTATCGCCGGGGGAATCCCCAGACCAAAGAAGCTCAGTGACGCCTCGTAATAGATGGCGATGGCCAGGGTGAAGCTGGCCACCACCAGCATAGAGGCCAGCGCGTTGGGCAGAACATGCTTGAAGATCAGGCGCACGTTACCGGCACCCAGCGCACGCGAGGCCTGAACATATTCTGTTTCTCTGACCTTAATGACTTCAGAGCGCACGATACGGGCGTAATAGGCCCACTGGGTGAGCGCAATAACGAAGATCAGTTCAACGACGCCAGACCCAATCAACGCCATGACGATCAAGCCGATCAGCAGGCTAGGAAAGGCCAGCTGCAAGTCGGCAAGACGCATGATTACTGCATCCATCCAGCGCCCAAATAAGCCGCTGATCAGGCCCATGAAGATACCTACCAGACCGCTGACGATAACTGCCGATATAGCAACAACGAGGGTCATTTGAGAAGCAAATATCAGACGACTTAGAATATCTCTACCGAGGGCATCAGTCCCAAGCAAGTATATAGGGTTGGAATTGGAATCGGACCAAACTGGCCAAAGCATACGATTGCTGATATCGATTCCCTGGGGATCATGTGGCGCTATCCACTGTGCAGTAAAAGCAATGAAAACCATCAAGAGTAAAAAAATTGCTGATATGAAAGCCGCCTTGGACCGATACAGAGATCGCAAGGCATCCTTCCACATGCTGCGCTTGGCAGCGACGACCTGCGAATCCTTTCGTTCACCTGAGGGTAGTTGCTGAGATGATGCAGCGGTTGTTGTCATTATCTGAACTCCCATTCATTTCGTTCCGGCTGAAATCAGCGATGTATACAGGCCTTGAAATGCCCTGGGCTCGTCTCTTCCAGCGGCGGCACGACCTGGGCGCACTCCGAGGTGGCGATGGGGCAGCGGGTTCGGAAAACGCAGCCAGAGGGTGGGCTGATCGGGCTGGGAATATCACCCTTGAGGATGATACGGCTCTTGTCATCGCGTCGACGCGGATCGGGAATTGGCATCGCTGAAAGCAGAGACTGAGTATATGGATGGGTTGGGTTGGAATAGAGCTTGCTCGCCGGTGCCATTTCCATGACCTTGCCGAGGTAGAGCACGATAACCTTGTCGCACGCATGCTCGACCACTCCCAAGTCATGGGAGATCATAAGCATGGAGAAGTTGTACTCCTCCTTGAGATCCTGAAGCAGGTTGAGCACCTGAGCCTGGACCGAGACGTCGAGTGCCGAGACGGGTTCGTCGGCAACCAGTAGCCTCGGGCTGACTGCGAGTGCACGTGCGATGCCGATGCGCTGGCGCTGGCCACCGGAAAACTCGTGGGGGTGGCGGTTGACGTGGGAGGCACCCAGACCAACGGTTTCCAACAGCTTGGCGATACGCTCGTTGCGCTCCGCCATGGTGTACATGCGGTGCACGTCAAGGCCTTCACGAATGATGGGGCCGACCTTCATGCGAGGATTGAGGCTGCCGTAAGGGTCCTGGAAAATGATCTGGATGGCCTTGCGCATGGCCATCAGCTCCTTGCCTTCCGCCGTGGCGACGTCGGTTTCGCCGAACTCCATGCTGCCCGAGGTAGGATCGATGAGACGCATGATCATGCGCCCGATGGTGGTTTTGCCTGAGCCGGATTCGCCTACCAGACCCACGACTTCGCCATTGTTGACGGTAAAGGAGACGTCGTCGATGGCCTTGACCACGCGTTGATTCTTCTTGAAAAAGGCCTTGCCGACCGGGAAATACTTTTTCAGGTTCGATACCCGTAAAACCACGTCATCCGGCAAGGTACCTTGTTCTACTTCCTGCTTCTGTGCCGTTGTCTCCATGATCAAGACCTCCCCGCCTGCGCGTCATTCTCGATTTCCTTCCAGCGCACACAGCGGACCCTATGGTCACCGCCGATGGACTCCAGAGGTGGGATCTTCTTCGTGCAGATATCCGTAGCGTACTGACAGCGAGGTTCGAAGCTGCAGCCTGGCGGAAGATCGAGCGGGCTTGGGACATTGCCGGGGATAGCCACCAGGCGATCCTTCTTGCCCTGCTTGTTACCGCTCCAGGAAGGAATGGAGTTGAGCAAACCCTTGGTGTAGGGCATGGTCGGCCGCTCATAGAGATCGAAGACACCGGACTCTTCCACGGCGCGGCCGGTATACATCACCACCACGCGATCGGCCATCTCGGCCACCACGGCCAGGTCATGGGTGATAAACAGGATACTGGTGCCGATCTCCTTCTGGAGGTTGCGCATCAGGTCGAGAATCTGGGCCTGGATGGTGACGTCCAGTGCGGTGGTTGGCTCGTCGGCGATCAGCAATCTCGGGTTGCAGGAAAGGGCGATGGCGATCATCACACGCTGACGCATGCCGCCGGACA
>PXBU01000309.1 GCA_003566795.1 Puniceicoccaceae bacterium
GGGGTGGCGTAAAAGACCCCTTCCAGCGGCTCGGGCGAGCTGTCGTCATACTCCATGTTGTTGGAGAAGACCATCAGCTGGGTGAGATTGAAGAAGCGGCTGAACTTCGGATTTTGGAAGCGGGTCTTTATCCGTTTGTGCTCGGCGAGAATGCCCTCGCGGTTGTTTGGCTTTTTAACCTCCAGAAAGACCAGTGGCATGCCGTTGATCAACAGGGTGATGTCGGGCCGGAACGCCTCATCGTCGTTCTGGCAGGTCAATTCGGTGACGACGTGAAAGCGGTTGCGCTCGAAATTCTCAAAGTCGATCAGCTTCAGGCCGGTCGGAGTCAGGAGGCGCTGGTAAAAAGCTTTGCCGAGATCGTTGTAGTCCAGCAGGAGGCTGATGTCAGTCAAGGTGCGTTCGACTTCCTCTGCGCTGGGGTTGTTGTTAATCGAACGGATTGCCTGGGCGAAGAGTTCGGGGAAGATATTTGAGGCAGGATCCCAGTGCGCTTTTTTCAAAGACAGGTATTCATAGCCAAGTCGCGTAAAATGGAGCAGGGCCGGGATCTTGACTCGGGAATCTTCGTTGTGTGGCATGAAAGTGGTAGGCCGTCGGGGACTCGAACCCCGAACCAATTGATTAAAAGTCAACTGCTCTACCGATTGAGCTAACGACCCCCTTCAATAAAGGCGAAGATGGAATGAATCGGCACAGACTTTGTCAAGTGCAGGAAAAATCTTCTCGCAATTAATTTTGAACGAAATTTTCTGGAACAAATCCAATGGTTTAACGATCTCACTTTCATGAAGCCGACCATGCCCGCAAAAACTGACACTTTGAGCACTGATGACCTGCTGATTGAGCGGGTTAAAAACGGGGACGTTGCCGCCTACAACGATATTGTGGTTCGTTACTACGACCGGATTTTTGCCCGGGTATCGCAACTGCTTCGCAACAAGCAGGATGCGGAAGAAGTTACTCAGGATGCTTTCATTCGTGCGCAGCGGGGTCTGGAGAATTTTCGAGGTGATGCGTCCTTCTCGACTTGGCTCTATCAAATCGCGACCAATCTCGCTCACAACCGCTACTGGTATTGGTTTCGTCGCAAGCGGGACCAGTCGATTTCGCTGGATCAGCCCTTGGGTGAAGACGGTGATATGACGCTGGAGAATTTTATGCCGAGCGAGGTGGAAACCCCTGCCGAAGCGACTGTAACGCAGGAGTTTGTGGATCGGGTCAGCGAGTGTATGCACGATTTGAATCCGAAACACAAGGAAGTGCTGATTCTGCGTAATGTGAAAAACTTGTCCTACGACGAAATTGCACAGCAACTGGATATCAGTGTAGGCACCGTGAAGAGCCGTATCGCCCGGGCGCGCGAGAGCCTTCGCGAATTAATGGGTAGTGACTTTACATGAACGACGAGGAATTTACAGAGCTTGTAAATTTATATTTTGATAGAGAAATCTCGGCCAGGGATCTTGAGCGGCTTAAGTCCGAAATAGCGGCTCGCTCGGATCGCAAGCGGGCCTTTGCTGAGCGCCGTCGCTTGGATGAAGCCATGCGCATGGCTCTCCGTCCAGACTATCCACGGAGCAGGCGCTCTTCCTCGCCCTCGCGGCGCTCCAGGCGCTCGTCGGCGAACCGTCGGCGCTCGAATTCTCGTGATGTTGCCGGTTCAACCAGGATCTCCCGTTACGATGAATCGTTTAGCGCTCCGGGTGCCAGCGTATTTCCTCGTTGGCTGCTCGCATCGGGGGTGGTGGCCTCTTTGCTGATGGCTTTTACGCTCCTTCAGCCGGTGTTTCGCGATACAATTGATCCGCGCGCGCAGCCGAAGCTGGTCGGGGCAAGCGCGTCGGAGCTAAAGGAGTCCGACCCACTGGCCGACCTGGACCAGGCAGAGTTGCGGCGCTTTGCAACCGCTCGGCAACAGCGTGAAGCGGCCATTCATGCGAGCCTGGCTGCCCAAATGCGCTTGATGGGTTTACGCCCTGAACTCACTCCTGCGGATAAGCAGTTGCGGGAGGTGGGGATGGCCGCTCATTATCGGCCTGGGCAAAATATTAGCCAGGCGGAGCTGTTGCAACGCCTGCGGGCTCAAACAGCAATTCCAGAGCCGCAGCTGCTTCGTATTCCGCAAATGGACCACAGTGTCGGTGCCGCGTGGTCGGGCGGCTTCGGGGCGGCTCCGGCGCGCTTTGGAGAGCTCTGATTTTTTTAAAAAACGAAACGGGCGGGACGCCTGTTCTAAGGCTGCCCTTGTGCCCGTCGCATGGCGCGTCGGGCGGCTTCCGGCTGGTTGGCATGGCGGTAGGCAAGCGAGAGATTATACCAGGCCCGCGTGAAATCTGGTTCGAGGGCAACGGCTTCTTCCAAATAGCCGATGGCGGTATTGAGGTCGTCGGCTTCCGCCGCCAGCAAGCCGAGCGAGTAGGGGAAAATGGGATCTCGCGGGGCGAGTTCCCAGCCCTCGAAGAGGCGTGTTTGTGCCTCCTTGTTTAAACCGGCAGTGCTGAGTAGAATCGCGGCTTGGTGGTATATTTGGCCGTTGGCACGGTCGAGTTGGATCGTGCGTTCAATATATTTTCGCAGCTCGGGCAACTGCTCTGCTCTGGCCGCACGGTTTGCCCAGATAAGAAGTGTATGCGGGCGGTCTGCGTTGAATTCCAGGTAGGCCTCCCATTCTTCTTGCGTGCTTTCGACTGGGTTGGGGTGGTTCGCATTTTCGAGTGCGCGGGCTGCGGCGATGCGCACCAAGCGGGATGCGTCCTGCAGTAGATCCAGCTTTTTTGGGTGGTCTGGATCTGCAAACAGCAGAGCGGAAGCGGCCCGTTCCCGGACCAGTGGTGCTGCATCCTCGAGCAGCGGTTGCAGCGCATTGGCTGCCCGCGGGTCAGGCAAATACTCCCGGATCAGGCCGGCGTAGGTGGCACGCCAGAATGGAATGTCTTCTTCTTCCAGTAGTTCGATCAGCAGGGGAAGTCCGGCGGGCTGGTAATTATAGGCCGCGTCGAGGGCGCGGGCTCTTTGCCGCTGGCGGCTTCTGGCCAGCTTTTCACCATACCAGGCCTCCGCATGTTCGATTGCCCAGTCCACTGATTCTTCAGTGTGGCAGGAGCTACAGGCATTCGGGATGCCGAGCTCCTTCGTCATCAGCGGATCAGGCGAGTGAAAGCCGTGGTCGGCCCGCGGATCAACCTGCATGTAGACGGTCTTCGGCATGTGGCAGTTGACGCACTGGTTGCCAGTGCTGCCCTCGGCATGGAAGCTGTGAGCGACCGGCTCAATAATCTGGGCATCCATGTGCCCCGTCTCGTGGCAGCGCATGCACAGCATGTTGTTTTGGACCGGCAGCGTCAACTCGATGCTGTGCGGATTGTGGCAGTCCATGCAGCTCACGCCGGCGTGGCCCATACGACTCATTTCAAAGGAGCCATAGGCAAATACCTCATCCAGAATCTGGCCGTCCGGATAGTAGAGCCCCCGCTGGGCAGGTAGACTCAGTCCAAAATGATCGTGATACTTGTCGCCGGGCTTGAAGGCGTCGGCAGTGAGTTGGTCCCGGTGCGAGTGACAGGCCGCGCAACTGGCTTGAATTTGCTGGTGGTTGAGCGGTGGGAGCGAGGTGTCGCCGCCGGAACGTGCGGCGTGTAAGTGATTTTCCAGTCCGTCGTGGCATTGGGCGCAGGCGATGCCCTGCTGGATCCAGGTCGACTCGTAACGATCCGCCTCAAAATCGAAGCCTTTTTTATACTCAGTCATATGGCAGTAGGCACAGTTGGCATTCCAGTTCATGCCCTGGCCGGTCCAGTGCCCCCATTCCCCCGGTATCCGATCCTCCCCGGCAAAGACATCAACCCACTCGTCATTGAGTACGTCATAGGACGCGCTGATCGTCTGCAATTTATTCCCTTCCAGGCGCGTTAGATATTGCCGTAGAGGTGTGTAGCCGATGACCCCGACGAGCTCATAGCGTTCCGACTGTCCGTCGTCCTCAATCACCTCAAGCCAAAATTTGTTCTCTACTTTCTCCATCCGGTAGGTGACGCCGGATTCCCGGATTTCCCGGGTGGGGGTGAAGGCCGGCGTATCCAGATCGACGGAAACAGGGCGATTAGCTTTGGCATGGTGGCTCCGCTCCCATTCGGCCACTTCCTTGGCGTGACATTCGACGCAGGATGAGGGGCCGCTGCGGGCCAGTCGCGGCCCGTCGAAAGTAAAAGGAAAGACCGTGCGCGGCGCTCCTTCCGGCCCAGGCCCCGTCGCTTCGTAGCCACCAGGCCCGTTATCGCCACAGGCGGCAAGTAAGAGCGCGGCGGTGGAAATGTAGGCCCCGGAAGCGAACTTCCGGTAAAAGTGAGCTATTCTGAGTCGGGATAGAAACGGGGCGGGCCACAGGGTCATCAACGCATACTCGAAGCCGTGAAGCAGAGGTCAAGCCTCGCACCAATGCTTGCGTCAGGATTTAGCTGCGGCATGCTGACCTATTAATGAAAATTATTTTGCTACTTTTTTTAGGAGCACTGCTGGGAGTCTCGCTGCTTCCTTATCTCTTGTTTCGTCAGCAGGAGCTGCCGCCGGGCACGAATCTGGCCAGCCCCGCGTATTCCTTCAACACGGCAGAACTTTTGATCGACCGCACCGCCCACGATTCGGTGACTGGGGCTGCTCAGCGGGAGCACCGCATCTTCGACGCAGTCCTGGCCGAGATCGAGGCTGCCGAGACCTTTTTAATCGCAGATTTCTTCCTGTGGAACCCATGGAAAGGCACCATTGATGCTGACCACGATCTACGACCCCTGGCTACCGAATTGGCAGAGGCACTGATTGAGAAGCGTCGCCACAACCAGGACATGCCCATGCTGGTAATCACCGATCCGATTAACCGGATCTACGGCGAGCATGCGCCTGAATTTTTCCAGCGCCTCGCCGATGCCGGCATCCCGGTGGTATTCACCGCGCTCGACCAAATTCCTGACTCGAATCGACTTTACGCGCCGCAAGCCTGGTTTTGGTCCAAGTTCCTGCCGGGTGAAAAACCGGACGCCGCGCGGCGGGTCCCCAATCCCTTCGATCCTGAGGGTAAGCATTTGACGCTGGCCGAGCTCGGACGTCTGCTGCTGTTTAAAGCCAACCACCGCAAGCTGCTGGTCACAGGCCGCAGCGGCGGTGAAACGCGCCTGCTGATACCGAGTCTGAATCCCGCCGACGGCAGTGCCAATCACTCCAATATCGCGCTACTGGTCGATGGAGCGGTCGCGCGCTTTGCGGCGGAGTCCGAGCTCGAGGTGGCCACTTGGTCGGCCACGGCGCCGGAGCATGTTCAGGCAGGCCGGACGGCTGAGGCCAATCAAGCCATCACCGCCATCCGGGAGCATCTGGCTGAACTCACTGAGCCCGAGCTGGTTGAGCCGGGCCAGCCAGCCGTCGCCTACCGTAGCGAGGCTGCGATCCGCGACGAGATTATTACCCAGTTCCAGCAGGCGGTCACGGGCACCCGTATTGATATCGGGATGTTTTACTTTTCGGACCGGCGGGTGATTGGGGCACTGAAGGAGGCGGTGGAGCGCGGTGCTGTGGTACGCCTCTTAATGGATGCCAACCGCGATGCCTTCGGACGCGAGAAAAACGGCATCCCCAACCGCTTGGTCGCCGCCGAGCTGATGGAACTGGCGCAGGACTTTGCTATCGAGGTGCGCTGGGCGGTCACGCACGGTGAGCAGTTTCACAGCAAAGTGCTGCGTATCAGTGGTCCGCAGCAGGAGCTACTTTTCCTCGGCTCGGCCAACTGGACGCGGCGCAATCTCGCTAATCTGAACCTCGAAGCAAATCTGCTGCTCGCCCATGCGGCGTCTGTGAATGCCGAGTTTGATGCCTACTTCGACTCCATCTGGAGCAACCAGCGGGACATCCAGGAGAGCCTGCCCTACGAGGCCTGGGCCGAAACAGGCTGGTCACTCACCTGGAAGAAATGGCTCTACCGCTTCCAGGAATGGAGCGGGGCGTCGACTTTTTAACTCACTTTTATGGAATTCGTGAGTTATAGGATAGACTGTTATCACTCATCATTTGGGGCTGAAGCTCTAATGGGCTTCCAGCCAGTTGTCGCCGATACCGATCTCGATCTCGATGGGGCAGGCGAGTTCGAGGGCACCGACCATGCCGGTCTCGACGATTTGACGCAGGGTGGCTTCTTCGGAAGGTTCCATGTCGAAGACGAGTTCGTCGTGTACTTGCAGCAGCATGCGGCTTTGGAGGTTTGCCGCGATCATGGATGTATGGATACGCACCATGGCGCGCTTGATCATGTCGGCGGCGGTGCCTTGGATGGGCATGTTGATGGCATTGCGCTCGGCGGCGGCGCGGATGGTGCCGTTGCTGGAATTGATGTCGCGCAGGTAGCGGCGGCGGCCGCAGAGGGTCTCGACGTAGCCTTTTTCCCGGGCGCTTGCTTGCTGGGCTTCCATGTAGCCGGGGATGCCGGGGAACTGCTTGAAATACTCGTCGATAATGGCCTGGGCCTCGGTGCGGCTGACGGTGCCGAGGCGCTGGGCCAGGCCGAAAGCGGAGATGCCGTAGGGGATGCCGAAGTTGACCATCTTGGCGGTGCCGCGCTGGTCGCGGGTGACGTCCTCGGGGGCGACCCCGAAGATGCGGGCGGCGGTGGCGGTGTGGATGTCGCGCTTTTCCTTGAAGGCGGTGAGGAGCCCCTCGTCGCTGGTCAGCGCGGCGAGGATGCGCAGCTCGATCTGTGAGTAGTCGGCCGCCAGCAGCTTCCACCCCTCGCGCGGGACGAAGGCCTTGCGTATCTCACGGCCGCGCTCGCTGCGGACCGGGATGTTTTGCAGGTTCGGGTCGTTCGAACTGAGGCGTCCGGTGGCGGTCTGCACCTGACCGTAGTGGGTGTGGACCCGTCCGGTCTTGGGGTCGACGCTGTGAGGCAGCGCGTCGATGTAGGTGCTCTTCAGCTTGCTGAGCTGGCGGTATTCGAGCAGTTCGGCCACGATGGGGTGCTTCGGCGCCAGGCTGGCAAGCACTTGCTCGTTGGTGGCATACTGCCCGGTGCGCGTTTTCTTGGGCTTTTCCACCAGTCTTAGCTCATCGAAGAGGACTTCGCCCAATTGCTTGGGAGAGTTCAGGTTGAACTCCCGTCCGGCTGCTTGCTGCACCGACTCCTGGAGCCCAGCGATGTGGTCCTGTAAGCCCAGCCCAATCTGCTGCAAGGTGGCTTCACTCATGCGGATGCCGTTGCGCTCCATGGTCATCAGCACGGGCAGGAGAGGTGTTTCGATCTCGAAAAAGACCTTTGCCTGGCCGCTTGCTTCCAGGCGGGCTGCCAAGATCTCCCAGAGTTGGAGCGCCAGGTCGGCATCTTCGATGGCGTAGTCGGCCAGAGTCTGAGAGTCGACGCCAGAGTAGTCCAGTGATTCGCCCTTCTTGGCGTCCGGGAACAACTGGGAGAAACGAATAGTCGAATATTTGAGGATGTCCTCGGCCAGCGCGTCGAGGTTGTGCCGCTGCTCCGGGTCGAGCAGCGCGTGGGCCAGCATGGTATCGTAGCAGGGGCCTGCCACCGGGCAGCCCTGCTCGGCCAGGATGGCGAGGTCGAACTTCAGGTTGTGGCCGATCTTGGCCAGCGCGGCATCGGCGAAGACCGGACGCAGTGACTCAAGCGCTGACTCCGAGTAGGGCACCCAGTAGCCGCTGTGTGCTTTGGTGGAAAAAGACAGGCCGACGAGTTCCGCGCGGCGGGGGTTGAGGGCCGTCGTCTCGGTGTCGAAGGCAAATTGGCCGGCGGCCCGGAGCGCCTCGACCAGCTCCTGGAGTCCGGTGGCATCCTGCACGATGCGATAGTCTGTTTCCACGTCCGAAAGCCGTTTGAAGTTAGTCACTGGCAGCAGGTCGAGCTGGCCATCGCCTTCCGCCGTGCTGCTGGTCTCATCATCCTCGCTCTGCAACACCAGGTCCTGTGCCGCTGCCTGCACGGAAAAATCATTGCCGAAGATGCGCTTGCCGAGGGTGCGGAACTCAAACTCCGTGAAGATCGGCACCAGTTTTTCCTGGTCCGGCTCGTCGAGGCGCAGCTCGTCCCAGGAGACCTCGACCGGGACATCCAGTTGAATCGTGGCGAGCTTTTTGGAGAGCCGGGCCTGGTCGGCATTATCGCGGACTTTCTCTTGTTGTTTGCCCTTCAGCTCATCCACGTGGTCCAGCAGGCCCTCGACGCTGTCGTATTTCGCCAGCAGTTTTTCGGCGGTCTTGGGGCCGATCCCCGGCACGCCGGGGATATTGTCGGAGGCGTCGCCACAGAGCCCGAGCATATCAATCACTTGCTCGACTCGCGCGATGCCCCATTTCTCACAAATTTCCGGGATGCCCCAGATCTCGGCACCGTCGCCTTTGCGGGAGGGGCGATACATCTTGATTCTTTCGGTGACCAGCTGGCCGAAATCCTTGTCCGGGGTCACCATGTAGATCTCATCGAAGCCGTCGGCCTCAGCCCGGTGGGCGAGTGTGCCAATAATATCGTCGGCCTCGTAGCCGTCTTTCCGGATGACCGGCAGCCCAAATGCCGCCGCGATGCGGTCGAGCTGCGGCAGCGCGGCGGAGAGGTCCTCCGGCATGTCCTCACGATGCGCCTTGTATTCCGGGTGCAGCTGGTGGCGCTCGGTGGGGGCATCAGTATCGAACACCACCGTCATGTGGCTGGGCTGCCGATTGGTCATCAACTCGATCAGGGTGGCCGTAAAGCCGAAGATCGCCGAGGTATTAAAGCCCTTTGAGGTGTAAATGGGACTGCGGATCAGCGCGAAGTGGGCACGATAGGCCAAGGCCATGCCGTCGAGAAGATAAAGGGATTTCATGGGTGTTCAGTGTTCGATGTTGAACGTTCGACGTTCGACGTTCCCTCAGCTCTTATCCGGCGGCGTCAGCAGCAGCCGGGTTTGCAGGCCGAGGAGTTTTTCCGAGAAGGTATCGCCCTCATTGGCGTTGCGCAGCACCCGCTGCACCATGCCCATCTTGGCGTCGAGGTTGTCGATCATGGAGACGAAGACCGCCTCCGGGGTGGCGGCCATCGCGGCGGCACCCCAGGCGAGTTCGCCCTGGTGGCTGAGGATAATGTGCTCCAGCCGCTCGGTGAGATCGGGGTTGAGATGCGATTGCAGGGCGGCCTTGCGCGCGGTGCGGAAGCCGAGCACGACGTGCCCGTGCAGGGTGCCGGTGCGGCTGGTCTTGGCGGCAAATTCGCCTTCGTATTCTTCCAGCTTGCCCACGTCGTGGAGAATGATGCCCGCGATGGCCAGATCGGCATCCACCTGCGGGTAGAGCGGGAGCAGGGCGCGGCAGGCGCGCAGCATGTGCACCGTGTGTTCCAGTAAGCCGTGGCGGTAAGCATGGTGCATGCTGATCGCGGCCGGGGCGGTGCGAAAACGTTGCTCCGTCTCATCGAGCACGCGCTGCACGGTCTCGCGCAGCTGCGGGTGCTCGATCGCCGCGATGCCCTCGACCAGATCCGCCCAAAGTTCTGCCTCGGACTCCGGCGGCACTTCCACCAGTGCCCCCAGCATGCCTTCGGCCTCGGCCTCCGCCGCATCGATCACCTCGCCGCTCAGCAGCCTGGGCGAGAAAGCATCGTTGTAGTGATCCGTCTTGCCAGCGATGCGGACGATGCATCCCTCCGCCGCAGGCTCGAAAGCCTTAAAGATCGGCGAGTCGCCAAAGGCGTTGGCGTTGAAGCTGCCGCTGGCATCGCCCAGCTCGACTTTGAGAAAGGGGTTGCCGTTCTTGGCTGTGCGCGTCTCCTTGCGCTTCAGGATGTAAATGCCCCGAAAGGGCGCGGCCATTTCGGGCGAAATCGACTTCAGTTCCTGCACGCTTTTGTAATCAGACATGGAGGGCACTTTTGCCGATGGATGCGGAGGTGTAAAGGTGGAAGCTAGCTCACTTGGCCGCCTTTTTTTTGACCGGACGGGGGGCGAACTCGAAGCCGATCTTGCCGGTCTCGAAGTCGAGGGTGAGGTGAGCCTTGAAGGGGCGCTTGGTGCGTTTGGAGACGAAGCCGTCGAGCAGCGGCGTCTTGCCTTCGGTGAAGAGTTTTTCCACTTCGGCGGGCTGGAGCTCCTTTTGCAGGATGGTCTTCCCCAGACGGAAGCCCTCGGGTGCGTCGTCGGTCTTGAGCTGGGGTAGGTGATAGGCCTTGTCGGTGGCGTAGAGTTTGGCCTCGGTGCCATCCTTCAGTCGGAGGGTTTTGATCAACTGATCCTCGCTCAGCTCCTCTGCGGACTCCGGCTCGTCGGCGTCGAAGACAAACTCAGTCTTCCACTTGCCGATCTTGCCGGTTTTGGTGACGTTTTGCACCAGTTTGAGCCCGGCGCTGAAGGGCTTGTTAAAGCGGGAGACAAAACCGTCGCGCTCGGGCAGCTGTTTGGTGGTGAAGAGTTCCTTGGCCTCCTCCTCACTGAGCTTGCGCCCGGCGATGTGCTTGGAGACGCGGAAGTCGCACTCCATCTCCCGGCACTCGTAAGTGGCATCTGTCTGCTTGAGGCGGGGAGCACCGCAGGCCGGGCAGGCCACTTCAAGGTCTGGATAGACGCGGTTGACTGCGTCCTGCATATGGCTGCGGGCTTTTTCCACCACCTCTTGGGTGAATTCGTTGATCTCCCGCATGAAAGCGTCGCGCTGGATTTGACCGCGCTCCATTTTATTCAGCTTGGCTTCCCAGTCGCCGGTCATGGAGGGGCTGCTGAGTGCCTTGATATTCATCTCTTCGCACAGTTCGATCAAGCGGAGCCCCTTACCGGAGACATTCAGGTCGCGCCCCTCGCGGGCAATGTATTTCTGGCGCAGGAGACCTTCGATGGTGGCGGCACGGGTGGCCGGGGTGCCGAGGCCGCGCTCGCTCATAGCCTCCCGCAACTCGTCGTCGTCGATCAGTTTGCCGGCGCCCTCCATGGCGGACAGCAGCGTCGATTCAGTGTAGCGGGCGGGCGGCTGGGTGGCTTTCTCCTCCACGGCGACGGTCTCGGCCTGGGCGCTCTCGTCGGGAGCGACCGCGACCAGTTCATCTTTCGAGGCGGCAACCCCGGCTTTGCGTCCGTAAACCGCCAGCCAGCCGGGCTGGGTCAGGGTCTTACCGTTGGTGAGAAAGACGTCCGAGCCATCGCTGTCGTGGGTGATGGTGGTGAGGCGCTTGGTCACCTCAAACTCGGCCTGGGGAAAGAAGACGGCGATGAAGCGTTTGACCACCATGTCGTAGAGTTTGGCCTCGGCATCGGAGAGCTTGGTGACGCGGCCGGTGGGGATGATGGCAAAGTGGTCGGAGACCTTGGCGTTGTTAAAGACGCGTTTGCTGAATTGGATACGGTCGTTCTCCAGCGAATCGGCGGCCCACTTGGCGATGGGATGCCCGGAGTTGGCCAGCTCACGGGTGGTTTCTTTGACCCGCGCCATGTAGTCTTCCGGCAGGTAACGGGAGTCCGTCCGCGGGTAGGTGAGCATCTTGTGGCGCTCGTAGAGGGCCTGGGCCAGGGCGAGGGTGTTCTTGGCGGTGAAGGGGGCTTCGCGTTGCAGGGTGGTCAGGTCGTAGAGCTGCGGGGCGATTTGCTTGGTCGGCTTTTTTTCTTCGGTCACCACGCCGGTCTTACCATCGCAGCGGGCCTGGATGGCCTCCGCCGTCTGTTTGTCCCAGATCCGCTCGGCGCGGCCGTGCGGCTGGTCAGGATTCTTTTTGAACTTAGGGTCGATCCACTTGCCGGGGTAGTTACCTTTGGCCACCGCGAAGTCGCCGTGCACCTCCCAGTAGTCCTCCGGCTTGAAGGCCTGGATCTCGCGCTCGCGTTTGGCGAGGA
>PXBU01000363.1 GCA_003566795.1 Puniceicoccaceae bacterium
ACCATCAAGGTCAACACCGCCGACCGCTCCTACGCCGGACGGGCGTAACCTGGCATTTATACACAAATTGGACTTCCGCAAAAAGCGGCGAAGAAAGCGGAGTTTCATCTAGGGGCTTTCCTCGGGAAGCCCGCGAAAGTTCGGGAGCGCACCCGATGGACTTAGCCTCTCACAACGCTCGCGGGTGCCGCAAGCGAACACCCCTACGAAAAGAAAATGATACGCAATTCGGGGGACTTGAAGGGGAAATTGCGATAGCTGATACTTGTGTATAAATGCCTGGGCGTAGCAACCGTCGCAAGCGGACGGGGCCAGCATCAACCCGGCGGCCACTCCATTTGGCGACCACCCAAGAGGTGCACGTGCAAGTGCGGCACGGCCTCGCCACCGTTTTTGCCGTTGTTGATGACGATGCGAAAGCCCTCCGCCAGTTGCAGCTTCCTGGCGACCTCCGCCGCCGTCAGTAAGAGATGCCCAAGTGTAGCCTGATCTTCCGCAGTGGCCTCCCCTACCCGGGGAATTGGCTTTTTCGGAATCACGAGACAATGCACCGGTGCTTGCGGGTCGATATCGTGGATGACGATACAGTGCTCGTCCTCGTGCTCGATCTTGGCGGGAATCTCGCGGGCGATGATCTTTTCAAACAATGTGCTCATCACAAAAGCATCATGCTAAAGGCAGCTCGAAGGCAAGCGGAACTAGTCCCTGCTATGCCATCAAATATGTTTGAAGCTTCAGTAGACCTGGTGGAGCTTCACGGGTTACAGCACCACCACCTGCAACTTCGATTCCCGCGAGGCCCAGGCGCAGGCGAGTTCGTTAATCCAGCCACGCACGCGCTCGTATTGCATTTGTCGCGACTGCGTCCAGTATTTACCCGCCGGGCAGACGGCGTCACGCAACCCAGTGACGAGCAGCAAAGCCTCCCGGCGACCGGCCAGCTTTTTCATCTCCCCCACGATCGCCTGGCGGATCCAGAGCGGGCTAAAATCCTCCAGCCGCGGCACGTGCCAATGCACGAAAGCCAGATTCGTCGGCTCACCCGGCTCCCCGAAGTGCAACCGCGTTAACTTCTCAACGTAGCTGCCCAGCTCGACCTGCGTAACTGCGGCAGGATGCTCCCGCGAGAAAAACTCCAACGCCCGGCGGGCGTGCTCACTACGCTCGGGATCCGAGATACGCGCCATCAGCTCATTAAGCGTGCGCAACTGGGCAACGGGATCAGGTCGCGGCATTTTCCGAGGAAGAATTATTCAGCTCGTTGATTTCCTGGGCAAGCTCCGCCAGGTCGCGAAAGTCCTTATAGACCGAGGCGTAGCGCACGTAGGCGATCTGATCAAGGTGCTTCAGGCGCAGCATGATCTGCTCACCGATCGCTTTGGCCGGGATTTCGTGGTCGAACTCACTTTCCAGGGCCGCCAGCACGTCGGCGATCAACATCTCGATTTGCATCGCTTCAATCGGTCGCTTCTCCACCGCCTTCTTCAGGCCCGCGAGCATTTTTCCGCGCTCAAAGTCCTCGCGGCGGCCATCGCGTTTGACCACCTGCAAATCCGCCCGCAGGACTTCCTCGATCGTGGTAAAACGGTAGCCGCACTCAATGCACTCGCGACGACGACGAATCGAGGTTTCATTCTTACCGGTGCGGGTATCGAGCACTTTCGTCTCAAGGGAGGCACATTTTGGACAACGCATAATGAATAGGAGTCAGATGTCACTCAACGAGGTTCCGAACGACGATCTAAAGCACGGACTACTATATGTAGTGTCGCGGTATGGCAAACACTATATTTAGTGGTTTAAAGCTTCAAAAAATTCTCCAGCATTTTCATGCCTTGTTCGGTGGCAATCGATTCGGGGTGGAACTGCACGCCCCACAGGGGCAAGTCTTTATGGGCGAGCCCCATGATCTCCCCTTCCTCGGTCTCGGCCGTCACCTCGAGACAATCGGGTAGACTCGCACGCTCGACAATCAGCGAGTGATAACGGGTGGCCTGCATCGGATTGGGCAACCCCTCGAAAATGTCGGTGTCTCGGTGGAAGACGGGACTGGTCTTTCCATGCATCAGTCGCTCCGCGCGGATAACCCGTCCGCCGAAATGTTGGCCAATACTTTGATGCCCCAGACAGACACCCAGTAGCGGCTTTTTCCCGGCGAAGGCGGCAATCATTTCGAGCGAGACCCCCGCCTCGTTGGGCGAACAGGGCCCGGGCGAAATCATGACCCGCTCGGGATCGAGCGCGAGCGCCTCCTCCACCGTGATCGCATCGTTGCGAAAGATCTGCTGCTCCACCCCCAGCTGGCCGAAATATTGCACCAGGTTGTAGGTGAAGGAGTCGTAGTTATCAATGACGAGGAGCATGGAACTTAATGGCTGATCGGTAATGACTAATGGCTGATGATGCGCACTTAGCCATCCTTTAACACGCGGGCCGCTTCTTGCACGTCCTTGTCGCCGCGGCCGGAGAGGTTGCCCACGATGATCTGGTCGGGACTCATCTCTTTGGCGCGTTGGATGGTGTAAGCGATCCCGTGAGAAGACTCCAGGGCGGGGACGATCCCCTCGACACGGCAGAGGGTTTTGAAGGCATCGAGCGCCTGCTCATCGGTGGCGTAGCCGAAGCCGA
>PXBU01000096.1 GCA_003566795.1 Puniceicoccaceae bacterium
AGCCGGGGCTTTCGGAAGCGGAGCGGGCGAAGGCCTTGCAGGTGCTGGAGCAGGAGAAGGCGCTGCTGCCGCGGGCGACGGTGCTGCGCTGCCGGGTACGCTACTTTACCGATGGGGCGATTCTGGGCAGTCAGGAGTTTGTGCGCGGCTTTGTGGAGTCCTGGCAGCGGGAGAAAGGACGCAAATATCCGCCGAAGGTGTCTCTGATGCGCGGGGCCGATTGGCAGGGTCTAGCGACAATTCAGGGCATGCGGGCGCGGGTTTTTGAGTAGAGCAGGGGGTATAGCAAATTTCACAATGACTGAAAAACTGTGCCTGACCAAGAACGACTCTACCGCCGAATGCCGAACAGCAACTGATCGTCAAGCGATTCGGCGTCGACTGGACAATCAAGGCCCTTTGCTGCTGCGATTCAAGCTGGGGACGGGCATCAGCCTTCTGATGCAGTCCATGCTGCGAGCACCCTGGCGAGAAAGGCATCCGGCGGGCGCAGCGCCTTGCCTTGGCTATCCATGAACCCGTGGGTGGTATGCCCAGTGGCGAGTATTTCGCCCTCACGCCAAACTTGATAGTCGAAACGGAAGCGTGCGCGTGGCTTTTCCCGCAGGTAAAGGTGCACTTCGAGCCGGTCGTCGAAAAAGGCTGGTTTTTTATAATCGACTGTCGCGCTGAGCACAGGAATGAAGAACCCCTCCGCTTCCACCTTGGTGTAGGGGAGCTCGATTTGGTCGAGCATCTCGATACGGGCGGCCTCGAACCAAACGAGATAGTTGCGGTGGTGCACTACCTGCATGCGGTCGGTCTCGGCGTAGCGGACACGGAATTGCGAAACAGTGTGGATCATGGACGGTTTTCGGTGATCGGTTGTCAGTGGTCCGGGCTACGCTCTTTGAGCGACGCAGGACAGAGCGGTGGTTAGTGGCGGGAGCTTAGGAGCCAATTGATGTAGTCGAGATCGGCGGCGGTAGTGATTTTTGGGTTGGGCTCCCGGTTGTGGATGAGGGTGGTTTGGATGCGGAGGCAGGCGGCTGCGGCGCAGTCGTCGCTTACCTGCAGTCCGTGCGCATGCACGTATTGGTAAGCTTGAAGAATATCCCGATGCCAAAAGGCCTGCGGGGTCTCCATCGCCCAGAGGCGATCCCGGTCGAGGTCTTCCAGGGTGGTGCGCTCGATTTCACCTGCGGACGCGATGCGCTTGATCGTGTCACTCACTGGATGCGCCAGGCAGGCGGCCCCGTCTGCCCGGACCGTTGCGATCAACTGGTCAATGCGGGTGGTCGATACCAGCGGGCGGGCGCAGTCGTGGATCAAAGTGTGGCTGGCGTCGGAGGGGAGGGCTTGGAGGCCCTTGTGGACGGATTGCTGTCGCTCCTCGCCGCCCTGGACCCAGATGACTTCCTGTGGGATTGATGATTCGTTGAGCGTCGCTGCCAACCGCTCTCGCTGGTCGCTGTCGCGGTAGACAATAGCGATTATTGTGAGGGCCTTACTCCCGGCAAATGCGCGCAGAACGTGGCTGAAGACGGGTCGTCCGTGAAGCGGCGCAAGAATCTTGTCTCCGACGCTGCCCTGCATGCGCGCACCGCTGCCAGCAGCGAGTAGGAGCGCACAATTGATCTCGGCGGACATCGGAGTTTTAGGCGAGCTCAGCCTGAATGGCTTGAGCGGCTTCAGCGGGTGAGGGAGCCTTTAAGATCGGGCGGCCGACCACGATGTAGCTGGAGCCTGCGGCAGCTGCCGCCGCAGGCGTCATGATGCGCTTTTGCTCGTCGCTCGCGCTCCCGGCCGGGCGGATGCCTGGGGTGACAATAATCGGCTTGGGTCCGTATTGTTGCCGCAGAGGGGGGAGTTCCAGTGAGGAGCAGACCAAGCCCTGGATGCCGGCATCCAAGCTGACCCCGGCCAGGTGCATCACCTGGGCCTCCGGGTTTGCGTTGACGTTGAGCGAGCGGAGTTGGGCTTCGTCCATTGAGGTCAGGACGGTGACGGCCAGTAGGTTAAGCTCGGGTGCGTAATCGCTGCGGGCCTTGTTGGCCCACGTCAGCATTTCGCCCCCCCCACTGGCGTGGAGGGTGAGCAATTCTACCGGCAGTTGGGCGATACTTTGCACTGCTTTTGCCACCGTGTTGGGGATGTCGTGTAACTTCAGGTCGAGGAAGACGTGGTAGCCGCGGTCGGCAACTTCTCGGACGAAGTCGGGCCCATAGGCGGTAAAGAGTTGCAGGCCGATCTTTACCCACTGGAGCGAGCGCTCAAGTTGGTCCAACATGGCGAGCGCATCGTCTCTGGTTTCCAGATCAAGCGCCAGAATAAGCTGGCAGGTTTTAGGTTCTTGCATAGTCGAAAGCTGTTTTGTGTTCGGCAGTGCGCATGCACTGTCGTTGGGGTGTCAAAATAGGGAAAACGTGATTGGGTGTTAGATTCGAGATATATCAAATGAGTTCTTTCAAACTTGGAGAGGCCTTGCGATAGCAGGTCTACTCGCTAGGCTGTCGCGAAACCGAAAAGACGGCACAGTTGTGCCATCGCTACCATCTCATTTTTTTGAAAAATTTATTAGCAGAAACTATAGCGCGGCAAGAGTGGTTTTGGCAAAGTGCAAAAGTCGAAATTTTCATGGCGGTATCCACCAATAGGATTTTAACTGCTACCGCGTGAATGATTTAAGACAGAGCGACCCCAGTTGGTCGAGGCTACTGGCCCCGGCTAAGATAAACCTAATGCTTTCGGTGCATCGCCGACGAGCGGATGGTTTTCACGACCTGACCTCGCTGGTCGCGCCGCTGGAATTTGCTGATGAGCTGGAATTGCGTGTGAACGGGCTCGAAGCGGATACTTTGGCCTGCGATGGGGCAGTTGTTCCGCTGGATGATTCTAACCTGGTGCTACAGGCGGCACAGGTTTTCCGGGAAGCCTCCGGACGCAGGGAGTGTTTTGATTTTCGTTTGCGTAAGCGAATCCCTGTGGGGGCCGGCTTGGGTGGCGGTAGCAGCGACGCAGTAGCCGCGCTTAAGGGGATGGACGCCCTGCTCGATACTTGCATGAGTCGCGAAAAACTACGGATATTGGCATCTAAGCTGGGGTCGGATTGTTCGTTCTTTGTCGACGCTGTGCCTGCGGTGATGCGTGGGCGGGGGGAGTTGCTTGAGCCCTTAGCCGATAGGGCTGCCGAGCGTTTATCCGGTCAATCGGTGGTCCTTTTTCGGCCCGCTTTTGGGATCGATACCGGATGGGCCTATAGTCGGCTTGCCACGCATCAGGGCCTTTTTGAGCATGAGGCTTTGGCGGAAGCCCGGCTTCAGACATTTTATGCAGGGGGCAGTGAGGGTGACCTGCTCCACAATGTCTTTGAAGAACTTGTCGGACGCAAGTTTCTGGCGATCCCTTGCCTCTTGGAAAAACTGCGCGCCCAGGGACACCAGTGCATGATGAGCGGGAGCGGTAGCACTTGCTACGCACTGGTGCAGGACGACGAGGCGGCGGATGCGATTCGGAAGATTTGCCACAGCAGTTGGGGGCGGGGTATATTTTGGATTAAAACATTGCTCTCTGAGTAGAGAATATGGTTTCGTTACGAAACGGCTAGTTGTGATTAGTGAATCTTTAACACTGAATTCAATTGACTACAGAATCGAATCAAAACGAGATTGTCTTGCAAGGCATTGCTGCGTCGCCCGGCGTCGCTCATGGCCCGGCTTTGGTATATCTCCAGAAGCAGCTCGACGTGCCTTGTTACGAGTTGACGAAGGATTCTATCGATGCGGAGATTGAGCGGTTCGAGCGCGGGATTTTGGAGACGCGTGCCGAAATTACGGCGGTTCGTGATAAGATTGCCTCGACGCTCAGTGAGGGAGAGGCAAGGATTTTTGATGCCCACCTGCTGGTCCTGGAGGACAGTGCCCTCTTGGAGGAAGTGATCGCCGAGTTGCGGCAGTCGCAGCTGAATATCGAATGCTGCTATAATCGGGTGGCAGAACGTTACATGTCCTTCTTCCAGTCGATGGAGGATGATTACCTGAAAGAGCGGGTGGCTGATATTCGTGATGTTTCCAGACGGCTGTTGCACAATCTGACGGGCACCCGGAAAGTGAGTTTGAGCAAATTGTCCAGTGATAGTATTCTCATTTCGGAGGATTTATCTCCTTCGGATGCGGCGGACATGGCCCGTGATAAACTGCTGGCCTTTGCGACGAACTCAGGGGGGAAAACCAGCCACTCGGTAATCATGGCCCGCTCGATGGGGATCCCCGCCGTGGTCGGTACTCACGATGCAACAAAACGCATTAAGACCGGAGACCAAGTCCTTATTGATGGGCATGAGGGCTTGATTATCATCAATCCTTCAGAAAATCGCCTGTTCCAGTATGGCAAAATCGCCTCTGAACGAAAGAAGCGCGATGAAATCATCATCAAAATTATCGATCAGCCCAGTGCGTCGAAGGATGGTGTGCCGCTGGCGATGATGGCCAATGTCGAGGGAGCGCGGGAGATGGAGCATGTTACCGCGATGAAGGCGGATGGCGTAGGGCTGTTTCGCACGGAAGGTATTTTCCTTCGACATCACGGTTACCCATCGGAGTCGGTCCAGTACGATGAGTATTTTGCAGTTGCCGAGGCAGCGGAGGGTAAACCTGTTATCATTCGGACACTTGATATCGGCGGCGACAAAACCATCGGGGATGATAAAATAAAAGACGATAGCTCGTTCATGGGCTTCCGGGCGATTCGTTTCTGCCTGGAAAATCTGGATATTTTTAAGACTCAGTTGCGCGCCATACTTCGGGCGAGCGTCAAGGGAAACATCAAGCTTATGTATCCGATGATTAGTGGGGTCGGTGAGTTGCGACAGGCCAAAGTGGTGTTGGATTCGGTGAAGGCGGATTTGCGTTCGAAGAAGATTGATTTTGACGAAAACATTGAGATTGGGGCGATGGTTGAGGTGCCGAGTGCGGCCACGATCGTCGATCTGATTACCAAGGAAGTCGACTTCCTCAGTATTGGAACCAACGATTTGATCCAATATTTGATGGCGGTGGATCGGCTTAACGACCGCGTCGCTCATCTCTACGAGCCGGCGCACCCGGCTGTTCTACGTACCGTTAAGGCGATCATCGATGGTGGGCGGTCCGCCGGGATGCATGTTAGTATTTGCGGTGAGATAGCTGGCGATCCGGTCTATGCCGCACTCCTGCTAGGGATGGGCGCCAGTTCGCTGAGTATGTCGGCAAATCTGCTGCCGGAGGTGAAGTATTTTATCCACCATGTCGAACAAGCCGAAGCCTCGGCCCTGGTTGAGCAAGTGCTGGCCTTGGGAGATCCACAACTAGCCGTCAAGGCACTGGAGGTCTTCCGGCGGGAAAAACTGGGTGATCTTGCCTGATGGACAGTGCCCTGCTGCGCAGCACTTCATAGCTAAAATTTATTTGATCTTCCACTAGCTGGAGCGTTTAATTACCTGCATGTGCAAAGCTCCCCAAGTCGAGAATGTTCACTACGATATTTCGGTTCCTGTAGTGGATTGTGAGCAACTGAACATGTTGTTGGGTATCGAAGAAGGGGAAGAAAGTGTCAAGTCGCTCGCCACGGAATTATTTGCCATCTATCGAGCTGAATCGGATGAAAAACTGGCAGAGCTCGACGCAATTTGTCGGGCGCGCGATTCCGGTGCTCTGCGGAAGTTGGTCCATTTCATTGCTGGCAGTGCTGGTAATCTGGGCATGATGCGGCTGCATGAGATCTGCCGTGGAATTGAGCGAGCGATCGATGCTGGGGAGCTGAAAGACTTTGAGGCTTGTGCCAAACTCATCCCGTCGGAGTTCGAACTGGGCTGTCAACGCTTTACCCAAACGCTGGACCTGGACTTATCAGCTTAATTTCCGCCGTAGATTTTTCTGGCGATAATGCTTCATCCAGCTTTTCCTCTTGCGCTTATGTCAGAAAGCACGGACAGCCCAACCGATTTTATTCGCCAAAAAGTAGCCGCAGATGTCGCTGCGGGGAAGCATGGTGGCCGGGTGCAGACGCGCTTCCCCCCGGAGCCGAACGGATACCTGCAAATTGGTCATGCCAAAGCGATTTGCCTGAACTTCGATATTGCGAAAGAGTTTGGCGGGCTTTGCAACCTGCGCTTTGATGATACCAATCCAGAAAAGGAGAGTGATGAGTTCGTGCGTGCCATCCAAGATGATATTCGATGGCTGGGCTATGACTGGGCCAAGATCTGCTACGCCAGTGATTACTTTGAGCAACTGTTTACATGGGCACTTCAATTGATCGAGTCCGGGGATGCGTATGTTGACGAGTTGAGCCCTGATGACATCCGTGCCTACCGGGGCACGCTAACCGAGGCAGGGAAGAACAGCCCCTATCGGGATCGCCCCGTGGCAGAGAGCCTTGGTTTATTCCAGCGCATGCGGGCCGGTGAGTTTGAGGATGGGAAAATGGTCCTGCGGGCGAAGATCGATATGGCGCATCCTAACATGAATATGCGCGACCCGGTGATGTATCGTATCAAGCGTCTGCATCATCACCGGGTGGGAGATGCCTGGTGCATCTATCCGAGCTACGACTTTACCCATGGCCAGAGCGATGCGATCGAGGGGGTGACCCATTCACTTTGCTCGCTGGAGTTTGAGGATCACCGCCCGCTCTACGATTGGTTCATTCAGAAATTGGGAATCTTTCCCTCCCAGCAAACTGAGTTTGCCCGGCTGAATCTGACGTACACGGTCGTGAGCAAGCGCAAGCTGCGGACCTTGGTCGAGGGGGGGCATGTGATGGGTTGGAATGACCCGCGTATGCCCACGCTTAGCGGCATGCGCCGGAGAGGTTACCCGGCGGCAGCCATTCGCAGTTTTTGCCGTGCTGTCGGTATTACCAAAACTCCGTCAACCAGTGATATTGCGCTGTTGGAGCACGCTGTGCGCGACGAACTGAATCGCACGGCACCTCGGCGCATGGCGGTGATGCAGCCGCTAGAGGTCGAGCTGACGAATTGGCCGGAGGATAAAGTGATCGAAGTCGTCGGCCACAACAACCCGGGTGACGAATCTGCCGGCAGTCGTAAGCTCCCATTCGCTAAACGTATTTTCATCGAACAAGAGGATTTCCGGGAAGAGGCCAATCGTAAATTTTTCCGTTTGAAAAAGGGTGGGGAAGTGCGCCTGCGCCATGCCTATATCATCAAGTGCGACGAGGTGATCAAAGACGCTAATGGTGAGATCACCAAGTTACTTTGTAGTGTGGATATGGCTACTTTAAATAAAAATCCTGAGGGCCGTAAGGTGAAGGGGGTGATTCATTGGGTGAGCGCCGATCATGCACGGGAAGCGCCGGTGCGGCTTTTTGACCGTCTCTTTAGTGTCGAAAAGCCGGAAGCGGATAAGGCACGCGAATTCCTTGAGTTTGTGAACCCCGACTCGCTTACAGCAACAACAGTCCTGTGTGAGCCAAGCCTAGCTGAGATGAAGCCCGGCGAAACCTGTCAGTTCGAGCGTATTGGCTACTTCTGTGCCGATACGGAAGAATCTAATTTGGGTCATCCTGTATTTAACCGCACCGTCGGGCTGCGCGACTCTTGGGCCAAACAAGATCAAGCATCATGAAAGCGAAAGCCAAACACCTCTTCTCTTCGACCTTCAAGAGCGAGCCGACCCAGTTGGCTTTTGCGCCGGGACGGATTGAATTTATCGGTAATCACACTGACTACAACGGAGGGCTGGTGATGGGTGCCGCAGTCACCGAAGGCGTCATCGTGGCTGCGGCCAGACGCGATGATCGCGAGATCCATTTGAGCTGTGAACGCGGCAGTACAGTTCGAACTCGCCTGGATAAGCTCGAACCCATGCAGGGGGATGCCTTTTGGGCTAACTACCCGCTCGGGGTCACCAAAATCCTGGTCGAATCGGGGATGTCGATGAATTGCGGTTATAATCTGGCGGTGGTCTCAGATCTGCCGATTGGAGCTGGTATGAGCAGTAGTGCCGCGATCGAACTGGCCACCGCCTATGCCTTGGCAGCTCTTTTCGGCTTCGAGGCGGATAAAGCGGATTTTGCGCGCATCGGACGCCGGGCTGAAAACGAGTTTGTCGGTATGCCTTGCGGGATTCTGGATCAGGGTGTTTCCGCTTTTGGACAAGCTGATCACTTGGTCTGTATTGACTGCGCAACCGAGGAGTTCAGTACGATACCCATGCCGGAGGGTACGCACTTTTGGATTTTTAATTCCAACAAAAAACATGCGCTCGTCGATTCTGCGTATGCCGATCGTTTTCAGGAATGCCAAGATGCGCTGGGGCAATTACAGGTCCGTTACCCTCAGGCAAAAACGCTCTCTGAAGTGAACCAGCAGCAACTTGAGGCCGCTAAAAATGACATGGAGCCGACGCTCTACCGACGTGCCAACCATATTGTTGGTGAAAATGCTCGCGTGCGGGCGGTGCAGTCAGCCTTGGTTGCTGGCGATCTATCTGCTGTCGGCGAAGCCCTGAGTGCCTCGCATGAGAGCTCGCGGGTCAATTTCGAGAACAGTATCCCGGAGCTGGATTTTCTAGTGAAGGCACTGGTGGAAGAAGCCAACGTCTATGGTGCCCGTTTGACGGGCGGCGGATTCGGTGGCGCCGTCATGGCCTTTACGAATGCAGACTTCGGCTTGAATCATGCCCGCTCCGTTGCCCAGGCCTACAGCGAGCACTTCGGGTTCGAGGCCACCATCTTGCACACGCAGGCAGGTGCGGGTGCCACGCTGCGCTAGACGAGCTAAAAGCTCCCGGTCCCCGGTAGCTCGGCAGCCTCGGCCATGCGCTGCTGGAGCAGCTCTCTTACCTTGGCCAGAGCGTCCGCGTATTCGGGATCACCAGCGACATTGCGGTTTTCCTGCGGGTCTTCCTTCAGGTCGTAGAGCATTTCCGCTTCGCCATTGTTGTAACTGGTGAAATTAAACCGCTCCGTGATGACGGCATCACCGCCCCAGATGCGGCAATAGGCGGCCTCGCGAAAGGTGGCTTCGGGTTGACGGAGCAGTTTGGTAAAACTCTGCCCATGGACAGTGGCAGGCACTGGGATGCCAGCGAGTTCGCACAGAGTGGGGAAGATGTCTGAGCTTTCTACCAGGGCGGAAGTGGCACCGGGCTCCATACCGGGGACGCGCATGATCAGCGGCACGTGGGTAGCAAGGTGCATGGTGTTGTGTTTGCCCCAAAAGTTGTGCTCGCCCAGATACCAGCCATGGTCGCCCCACAGGACGACGATCGTGTTGTCCGCCAGTTCCAGACGCTCCAGTTCGTTGAGCACGTCGCCGACAAGTTTGTCCACGTAGCTGGTGCAAGCGAGGTAGCCGTGGCGCATCATACGGTGGAATTCCTCCGAGTCCTCATCGAAATCCGCCAGGTGGTAGGTGCGGAACTCAACGCTGCCACTCAAATGGCGGGGAGCGTTCTTGGGGCGCTGGCGGTTAGCGGCGATGTCGATCGCATCGTGCTCGTAGAGGTCCCAATATCGCTTGGGTGCGTAGAATGGTAGGTGAGGCCGGATGAAGCCGCAGGCAAGAAAGAAGGGCTCGCCCGTTTCGTGGAGTTGCTGGAGCATCTGGATTGTTTTGCCCGCGACCTGACCATCGGGATAGGCCTCGTCGGTGACATCAGGGCCCTCATAGAATCGACCGCGCCCCCGGTCAGTCAGCTCGCTCATGGTTTCCGGGGCGAGGCCTTGCATGTGCCAGGCGGTCGGCGTCCAGGCGGACTCACTCCAACTGCTGGCGTCGGAGTCATCCGCAAGGTGAAAGACTTTTCCCGCCGAAAGTGTGGTGTAGCCGGCCTCGCGGAAAACTTGTGCCAGTGTCGGGGCATGTGGGACATCGACATCGGCGCGACTGTTAAATCGCGTGAATCGTTCGCGCGTGGGCAATATGCCGGTCATTAGGCTCGCGCGGGACGCACCGCAGACCGGCACCTGGCAGTAGGCTCGGTCGAAGCGCATTCCGCCTTCAGCAAGCGCGTCCATGTGGGGTGACTTAACCTGCGTGCTGCCGTAGGCACCCAACTCAGGGCGCAGGTCATCGACCATGATAAACAAGACGTTAGGGCGCTCAGCGGCAGCTACAACGGCCATTGCAGTCACTGTCAACAAAGCGGATCCGATGAATTTGATGAGAGGCATATAGAACATCCTGCGCTTCTCCTCTGTTGGGGCAATTTGATTCTGCACGGTTATGATCGAATACGTCCTTGTCTTCAGGGGTTTAGGCTCTAACAGTGCTGTTCATGAGTAAGCGTTATGTAGTCATTATGGCGGGCGGGCGGGGCGAGCGTTTCTGGCCGGTGAGTCGTCTGGCGCGCCCGAAGCAATTGCTTCCGATTGTGGGGGAAAAGGCGATGCTGACGCAGACGGTCGAGCGGCTGGCAGGACTGGTCGATCCGCAGGATGTTTTTGTAATAACCAATGCCGAACAACGCGCCGCCGTGCTGGAGGTCTGCCCCGGGCTGGACCCAGCCAAGGTGATCGGAGAGCCGGTGGGCCGCGACACCGCTGCCGCCGTCGGTCTGGCGACCGTGCTGGTGCGCCGCGAGGACCCAGCAGCCACTTTTGCCATGCTTCCGGCGGATGCGGTGATTAACGATGACGCCGGACTGCGGGCCACTCTGGAGACAGCTTTTCAAGCCGCCGAGGCCCGGCCGGTACTGGCCACGATTGGTGTTACCGCGGATTTTCCGGCGACTGGTTACGGCTATATTCAGCAGGGCAACGAGCTGGATGAATACGCCGGGCGTCAGGTATTTCAGGTGCAGCGTTTCGTGGAAAAGCCCGATCAACAGACGGCGGAGACTTACCTCCGATCCGGCGACTACTTCTGGAATGCGGGCATGTTTATCTGGTCGGTGTCCGCGATTGTGGGCGAGCTGGAAACAAGCACCCCCGCGCTGTGGTCGGCGCTGCAGGGGATCGATGCGGGGCTGGCGGCCGGGCAAAATCTGGACGCCTTGCTGGCCGAGCATTATCCGCATTTGGAAAAGATCTCAGTGGACTATGCGATCATCGAGAAAGCTGCGAATGTGGTCATGGTGGAGTCAGGCTTCGGCTGGGACGATGTGGGCGAGTGGCCTGCGATAGCCCGACACTATCCGGCTGATGCAGCGGGCAACGTCGTGCGCGGGAGCGCCGAGCTCGCCGATGCCAGGCGCAATATCGTTTACTCGCAGGATGAGGAGCATCTGATCGCACTGCTGGGCGCCGAGGATTTGATTGTGGTCAAAACCCAGGATGCCACCTTGATCTGCCACCGCGACAAAGCCCAAGACCTCAAGGCACTGGTCAAGCAGATCGGTGCCAAAGCAGCCTACAAAAAGCTGATGTAGGGATGGGAACAACCTCTGACCTCCGTTCTCTGAATTCCGACTTCTGAATCTAAAATGAACACGCTGGGCATCGACTGGGGTGAAAAACGCATTGGCTTGGCCTTCGTGGATGAGCTTGGTATCGCACTACCGCTGCCCGCCGCGGTTGCGCCCACCAAAAAAGCCCGTATGCAGCAGATCGAAATTACCATCCAGCAGCGCCGCGTACAACGCCTGGTAGTCGGCTACCCTTTGAATATGGATGGCTCGGTTGGGTTTAAGGCGCGGGAAGTGGATGGCTTCATCGCCGAGCTGGAAAAGCGTTTCCATCTGCCGGTGCACCGCATCGACGAGCGGCTCTCCAGTCATTCAGTGGAGCAAGGTTTGAAGGGCCAAAAGAAAAAGCCCGATCGCAAGAGCGGCGAGATCGATTCCCGTGCTGCCGC
>PXBU01000135.1 GCA_003566795.1 Puniceicoccaceae bacterium
AATCACCGATCACCACGAAGTTATCAATAAAGACTCGATCATTTAGATTTAACGTGCCCTGTGTGTAGCGGAACTCGAGTTCGACCCCTGCCGGGATAGTGATTCGAGCTGTCTCCCATCCCGTAGACTGTCCCGAAGCTCTAAAAAGCTCATTGCCAGTCGCTACTGTATTCACAGAAAGGAAGCTATCCGGAGAGGACGTGCTACTATACCAATTAAACTCTATTTCACGCGGCACCACACCCAAACTTGTGCGCAATTTCGCGACCTGCCCCAAGGCCAATGGCGGCGAACTAACAGCATCATCTCCAATCGCACCTTCAGGCGCTGAGCCGCCGTTTGGCGAAGCATCATAAAGGGGGAACCATAGCGCGTCGCCCGCTTGCGTCCATGTGATCGTATCCACCGTTAACGGATCGCCATCCAGATCAATATTGATCAGATTAGAATCAATCGCCTCTGCAATCGACAACGGATTTTCCACAACAACCGAGGCCGCATCCGAGAAAGCCAAATTATTACTCTCGTCAAATTCGCTGACCTCATCCAGATAATCAACCCAGACGGCGACATAGTAGCTCTTGGTGCCCAGCACATTTTCTGTAATAACAAGGTCGTTACGCCGAAAGGCATGGTATTCCGACGAATTTAAAGTCTGATCGAGCGGCAGCATGCCATCGAAAAGAACCAAGTCGCTCAAGCCGACGGTCGACCAGTCGAGTGTCTGGAAAGAGCCAGCATTCGACTCGACCAAGCGCACTTGCACACGCGCGTTGGCGAGTGAGACTTCCCCAATACTCCATACGTCAAAATTCACCTCCAGCGTATCGCCAGGAGCAAGGACTCCGGCAGGTGGCACCAGGGCAAATCCATTGGCACCCTTCACGTAGTCAGACGCGCCGACAGTACCGCTCCCCGGTTCGGTCAACTCCAATTCCGCCTCAAGTATCCGACTACTTTTCTCCACCCGGAGGCGAAGTGTGCGGTTATTGGGAGTAGCCAAATCATTTAAATTAACAATATCCCGGATAGTGACCATCGCGGTATAGTTCTGGTCGACAACGCTCAATACCGGCTTATTTGTATCGCCGGTATCCATAAATACGGGATTGACCAAAGTATTAATTAAGCTGTTGGTTTGCGTGGGGGAAGTTAGCGACTGAGCGCCCAAATAACCCGCCCGAAATAAGCCGCGATTATCCAAATAAGGCGGCTGTATCTCGACTAGGGGCTCCGGCTCCCAGTTAAACCCGCCATCATTGGAGAATTCGATCACATAATTCAGATCCACCGCACCGCGAACAATCGGGAAGGTTAGAGTACGGTATTTAAATTGATTCGCGTCGCCAGCCTGCTCTGAAAAGGTGCCTACTTGCGTCAGGGTGTTATCAGCATCGAGGTTCACACCCGGTGCGGACTCCAGAGGCAAATTTAAGGCATAGTGCGTGAGGTGCATGGCACCGCTGACTCCAATACTCTCATGATTTTCACCCGGTATTTCAGGAATGGAGCCAAGCCCGGAAGTGCCGGCTTCCGGATCAAAGGTAGCGCGGTTAAACTCGCGCCAGACATCGTACGTTAGAAAGGTTCCCACTTCATCGCCTAAGTTCTGGGTTTGGGGCACCGAACGCAGGAGAAAGCGCTGCCCCGGAAAATAGCGAACCGCCAAATCACTGGATTGTGGCAATTCGTTGTCACGAATGATAACGAAGAAGAAAACGTAATCGTTAAGTTTTTTCAGGTTCTCGGTAACTCGAACATCTTCCTCTTCAAGGCCCGCATCCAATTCACCCAGATCGGCGAGCAGTTCCGCCGCATTGGGCATGCGCAAAATTGTTTGGTAATCGATAACTGATTGATCCTTATTTTCGCGGCTTAAAGCACCCGGCAAGTAGCGCGTCTCGTTAACAGAAATCATCTCACGCACAAACTCTGCGTTGGAGACGAGGAATTCATCCTCGTTGGACCTGAAACTCCAAAGTTCGATGCGCTGAGTGTAAGAATTACCCGCAGTAACGTCTCCCAGTCCGATATTACGGAGTTGCCAATTCAAGAGCAGCGTTTCCTTCGGATAGTAGATTTTATCCTGATAAAATCCCACCAAATCGGAGTCGAGCCGCGGTAGTGCCACAATCTCGATATCGAAGGCATTGCTGACAAAAATGTTGTTACTCAACAAGTCGGCATATTCTCGGAAAGTTGGGTCTAATGCCTGAACCTCTATGAGAAGGTAATATTCACCAGCGGGAATATTGACCGGAAGGTCCAAGTCACCGGAAAAGATAATCTGCTGACCGCCATTAAGCAAATCAGTCAAGGGCAAGGTGCCCACAAAAATATCTGCTTGGCCGGGGTTTCGGTTTTGCGATAGCTTAACATGCAACTGCAAATTATTGTAATTAAATCCGGTCGGCTTGGCACATCGATTGACTACCTTAACTTGGAGAGGGAATGAGTCCCGCTCAAGTCCATAACTTCCCGCAGAGTATTCGACTGAACTAATCGCGAAATCAGCCTCGGTAATATCATCGAGACTTATCTTATCCACCCAGAACTGGCCCGCATCCAAAGTATCCTCCCGACTGTAAATCCACGACAAAAC
>PXBU01000335.1 GCA_003566795.1 Puniceicoccaceae bacterium
CATAACTTCGATATCGCTCACACAGATCCTCGAACTGTTTGGCAAATCGCCTGCGGAGGCCCACTGGCCGAATCACCTCAACCTTGTCGCCAAAGCCCATCAACCACCATTCGAGTTGCTGCGATTGAAGCACTCTGGCGCGCAGCTCGACCCGCCCGTCAGTCAGCTCGGTTAGGGTCTGGTCCTCTGAGAGAGTGCACTCCTGGAAATGCTGCGCCGTGTAGGCATCAAACCTTGCGACGAGCTGGATGCTCTTGCCTTCTGCATAAAGAAAGCCTCCCTCCTCGATGTAGCGATCCAGCTCGAAGCCGGGGCGGGGTTATTCAGAGCTTCTCTAACACCGTGTATGCCCTCGACGTCACCACGATCGTTCTGTGCCTGTCGGTGCTCCTCTGGGCGCTGTTCCGTTCAAGCAAGGCGGTAGTCCAGCTGCATACTCTGCTGGATATGCGCGGCAATATCCCCAGCTTTCTGCATATCAGCGATGGCAAGTGGCACGAGGCGAATATCTTCGATTACCTCGTCTCGGAGGCCGGTGCTTTCTACGTGATGGACCGGGGCTATATCGACTTCGGCCAGCTGCATCCGCTTCACTTCGCGCTAGCCCCTCCTCTGCGATTGTCTTTTTCGGGTTAGTAGCAAAGGCCTGTTTGCTTCCTGAAACCCCAACAAGTTATGGCTGAGCCAACTTGCTCCCTGAGCCGTTGCTTTCGGAAATGATCAACGCCACTTGATATCGTTTATGATGATTTCCGCTTGGGCACCGTGCTTTTTACGAATAGCAGCCAACACGGCCGACTCACTTTTCCCTTGAACCGTAAATAGGGTATTTACCCGCGTGCCCGATGAATTGCCGTTACCTTTTTTGTATGAATATACGGTCTGCGCTTTAAACGTAGCCATCCGCCAGCTCCTTTAGAAAGTTTCGAAAAGCCATTCCCTTAAATACTCCTGCGCTCGCATGGAGTCTCAGGGCACCCAACAGGAAACGCGAGACCCTGATAAACTCGCCTCTTCAGTATACCATCAGTGGGTCCTAGAGCCGGGGACGAGACGAGGGGGATCAGATCCAGATAGGGTGTGGAATCACGTCGGGCAGCGTGAGGCAGTTCACAGGTGATACCGCTGATAGAGCGCCTCGAACGTTTTTGCCATTTTCCTGCGCAGGCCACCCGGCTGAATCACCTCAACCTTGTCGCCAAAGCCCATCAACCACCATTCGAGTTGCTGCGAATGGAGCACCCTGGCGCGCAGCTCAACCTGCCCGTCGGGCAGGTCGGTGAGGGTCTGATCCTCTGCGAGTGTGGATTCCTGGAGATGCTGCGCAGTGTAGGCATCGAACCGGGCGACGAGCTGGATGCTCTTGCCTTCTGCATAGAGAAAGCCTCCCTCCTCGATGTAGCGATCCAGCTCGAAGCCGGGTGGCTCTGACGCTTTTTCCGACAGGACCTCAGCGCTCGTGATCCGGTGCAGCGCCATCTGGATGATGTCGCTGTAGTCATTGGCTGTTGCAACCAGGTAGTAGACCGACTCCCGGATCACCAGCCCAAGCGGGTGGACGCGAAACTCCTTCGGCTCGGCGGCTCCCCTCGCGTGGTACGTCACGCGGAGCTGTTGCCCATCAAGCAAGGCCGCATAGACGCTTTCCACAACCGCCGCGGAGATATTCGGCGGGGTCAACGGCAGGGTGCGCGAGAGCAGGCGAACACGGGCCTGCCAGCGCTGGAACCGACCCCCGGCAGCGGTCTTCAGAACCTCGCGGGCCGCAGCGAACTGGCCATCAGCCTCTCGCTTGAGCGCCGGCGGCAGCAGAGGCTCCAGGTATTGCTCGATCAGCCGCCAGGTCAAAGCCGAGTGCGGGTCCTGGGACGGCAGTGACAGATCCGACGCACCCGGGGGCCAGAACCATCTCGGGGGCATCTGCTCGTCATTGGTGAACCCAAACAGACCCGACAGTCGGTCAAGATCACGCTGAACCGACCGCATATGGATCGGAAAGCCCCGATCCGCCAGCCGGTCGCGCAGCTCGCTGGTGGTCAGCCCCGGTGGTCGCCGAGGCAACAATCGCATCAGCACGATCTGTCGAAGTGTGGCGTCACCCATCTTTCTTCCTTTGTTCGGTTGCATCGAATCCAGAGCACCGCCGAAGATCGCGCGACACCCACTGCAAGCATAGCTTTCTTGCTGCGACGTCATTTGTCGCAGGGCTCAGTATCCTCGAAACTCGAATCGCGGGGAAGGGGAAGGAGTTTGGGATTCCTGCAGGACGGGCGAAGCGTCTGGGGGACGCAAGAGCTGCGCCGGCTTGGGTGTCTGAAGCACCCCTGCCGGCACCTTTTAGTCCTTCCGCCCAGCATCTTTACAGATTCGGGGGTTGGCAGAGTTCTTATCCGGGAAGAGTTTGAAGTCGAGATGTTGCACATGGACCGCTTGACGTATGGCAATTGATCTAGATCAAAGACAAGATGGCAAGCTTCAAATATTAATACCTGCATAAATAAAGCCTCATAAGGTATACTATGCGGCATGACAGGACGAAGCAAGATTGATGCACGGAAGTTGCCGCCCAAGGCTCAGGAATTGCTGCGTCGCTCGGCGATG
>PXBU01000354.1 GCA_003566795.1 Puniceicoccaceae bacterium
GCCGGGGGCCTGGAGCCCCACAATGCGCCAGCCTTTGTCGGTGAGGACGCGGCCCTGGGTGGTGCGTTGGAGGTAGCCTTCCTGGATCAGGAAGGGCTCATGGACTTCCTCCAGGGTGTGGGCCTCCTCGCCAACGGCCACCGCGACGGTGCCGAGACCGACGGGGCCACCCCGGTAGTTCTCGGCCATCACGCGCATCACCTGTTTATCCATCTCGTCCAGCCCGCGGGTGTCGATTTCGAGCAGTTCGAGGGCGGCGGCGGCGCTCTCCTGGGTGATGGTGCCGTTGCCGCGTTGCTGGGCGTAATCGCGGCAGAAGTTGACCAGGTTGTTGGCGATGCGGGGGGTGCCGCGGGCGCGGCGGGCGATCTCGGCCGCGCCGTCCGGTTCGTAGCGGACTTTTAGCAGGCCGCAGGTGCGCTCGACGATGCCCTGCAAGGTGGCGTGGTCGTAGTAGCTGAGGCGACTCTGCAGGGTGAAGCGGCTGCGCAGCGGCGCAGTCAGCAGGCCCATGCGGGTGGTGGCCCCGAGCAGGGTGAAGCGCGGCAGGTTGAGCCGCACACTGCGGGCGTTCGGCCCCTGGTCGATCATGATGTCGATGCGGAAGTCCTCCATGGCGGAGTAGAGGTATTCCTCGACCGTCTTGGGGATGCGGTGGATCTCGTCGATGAAGAGGATGTCGCCCTCGTTGAGATTGGTCAGCAGGCCCGCCAGGTCGGCAGGCTTGTCGATGACCGGGCCCGAGGTGATATTGACCTTCTTGCCCATTTCGTGGCCGAGGATCAGGGAGAGGCTGGTCTTGCCCAGCCCGGGCGGGCCGCTGAGGAGAATATGATTGAGCGGGTCCCCGCGGTCGCGCGCCGCACCGACCATGACCCGCAGCCGCTCCAGCGTCTTGGGCTGGCCGGCGAAGTCATCAAATGAGAGCGGACGCAAAATCGAGTCTTGCGGCGCGTCGTGCTCGGCGAGGCTTTGCTCAATAAAGTCAGTGCCGGTAGGCGGGTCTTCAGGGGAGAATGGCATGGGTTGACAGTTCGGCGTGGGAATATGAGACTGTCAAGTGGTTGAGATACTGTTTACATTCGAGCCTGCGACGATTTTCGGTTGATTTATCGGTCGAGTTGGCTAGGGGTTAATTTATGTCTACATCCCAGTCATCTCCTTCCTCGTCCGCACCACGGCGTAGATTTCTCAAGCAGTCGGCACTCGCTGCCGGTGCCTTATGGGCAGCACCGCAGATCCTGCGTGCGCAAACGCTCGGCAACGCGGAGAAGCGTGCGGCCAATTCACGGATGGGCATGGGCTTTATCGGAATGGGGCTTATCTCGCGCGGACATCTGCGCACGTTCTCCGGAATGAAAGAGGTGCAGCCCATCGCCGTGTGCGATGTGAAGGCCTGGCAGCTGGAGAGAGCAGTCAAAGACCTGCAGGAGCGCGACTTTGATGGAATTCAGGCTACGCCCAACTACGAGGAAGTGATCGCAAATCCGGACGTGGATCTAGTCTGTATCACCACGCCGGATCACTGGCATGCCGCAATTGCGATCGAGGCCATGAAAGCGGGCAAGGATGTTTACGTCGAAAAGCCGATGACCCTGACCATTGAGGAGGGCAAGGCGGTGGTTGCAGCGGAGAAGAAATATGGGCGCATCCTGCAAGTGGGCTCGCAGCAACGCTCCTCGCAGCGTTTCCGTATGGCGGTCAATCTGGTGCGCAACGGGCTGATCGGCGAGGTCAAAGAGATTTACTGCCGGCTTGGCGAGTTTCCGCCGCCGCCGGAACAGGAAGATTATGAGCCGGGGCCGGACGGTTTCAATTATGATCGCTGGCTGGGGCCGACGCCTTTCTACAATTACTCCGACCATCGGGTGCGGGGCAGCTATGGTGGCGGCTGGCGCTGCTACTGGGACTATGGCAGCCGCAAATTTGGGGACTGGGGGGCTCACCACTTCGATATCATCCAGTGGGCGCTCGGCCGCGACCACACCGGGCCGGTTGAGTTTATCCCCAAGGGTTATAATGGAGCTGAGTATCACCACTATCGCTACGCTGACGGGATCACCGTCTGGCGAGACCGCAAGCCCGACCACGGCCACATGATCCGCTTCATCGGCACCGAGGGCGAAGTGCATGTCAGTCGTGGGGGAGTTGCCTCCATTCCCGGGGAACTGGTGCGGCATCGCTTCACCGATGCGGATCCCACGGTTTATGAGTCGAGAAATCACCGTCAGAATTTTATCGACTGCGTGGAGTCACGCCAGCCGACGATTTGTCCGGCTGAGGTAGGCCACCGCACCGGCGCGATCTGCCACCTCGCAGCCATCGCCGAGCGACTGGTCCAGCCCGTCACCTGGGATCCGGCTGCCGAGCAAGTCGTCGGCAACCCCGAGGCCGCCGCCATGCAAGACCGTGTCCGCCGCCGGGCATACCCGATGCCGAAAGTGTGAGGTGCGGCAATTAATTTCCAAAACTCTCCTTCTGTGCGGCCCCGCCGGATAGGAGGAGACAGCTTGCACGCCGTCAAGCTGTCCAAGCAGAGGTGGTCCCCGCCATTGCCGACTAGCTTGGGGCCCTAGCCGGATAGCACTAACTTTAGCCC
>PXBU01000082.1 GCA_003566795.1 Puniceicoccaceae bacterium
CGAGGCGCGATCAGCCCGCATTGGCCTTACCGGGTGGAAACGGTTCGCGGCACCACCTTGTATCGAAGCGGTTTCCACAGGGTCGTCACGAATTACGGGGGCATTGCACAAGTATTTCGACCGCTGGCAACGATATTTGCAAGTTGATTTCGTTTCCAAGCTTGCTTCAATCCCGCTCTTCTGCCTACCTATCTCGCTTTTCGCAGCGGCAGGCGACCTGCCGACGCAATCACACAACGCATAACACCACAAACCAATGAAAACAGACAAAGCAATCGACTTCCCTGAGCAGGACGAAATCGGCCCCGAAATGAAGGGTGCGGACGTCCTCGTCGCCTCACTTGAGCGCGAGGGAGTGGACGTGGTATATGCTTATCCCGGCGGCGCTTCCATGGAACTGCACCAGGCCCTGACCAAGAGTAAAAAGATCCGCACCATCCTCCCCCGCTTCGAGCAGGGCGGCGGCTTCATGGCCCACGGCCACGCCCGCGCCACCGGCAAGGCCAGTGTCTGCATGGCCACCTCCGGGCCGGGCGCGACCAACTTGGTGACCTGCATCGCCGACGCCTTTATGGACAGCATTCCGCTGGTCGCCATCACCGGGCAAGTTTACCAGCAATTTATCGGCAAGGCCGCCTTCCAGGAGACCGACTTCTATGGTATGACTCTGCCGATCGTGAAGCACAGCTACCTGGTGCTCGACAAGGAGGACCTGCCGCGCGTGGTCAAAGAAGCCTTCCACATCGCTCAAACCGGTCGCCCCGGACCCGTCGTGATCGATATTCCGAAAGATGTGCAGCAAGCCATCTTCCAGCCGACTTTCCCCGCATCAATCAATCTGCCTGGCTACGCCGGTGATGTCACCCACCCCAAGGCCACTGACGAGTCCCTGACTACTGTGCTGGACCTTATCGCACAAGCCAAGCGCCCCGTGCTGTACGTCGGGGGCGGCATCATCTCCGGCCAGGCCCACCTTGAACTCCGCGAGTTCGCCGAACTTACCGGCCTGCCGGTAGCTTCGACTCTGATGGGGCTCGGCGCATTCGACGCCCAACACCCGCAGTCACTCTACTGGTTCGGCATGCACGGCACCGTGGCAGGGAACTGGGCGGTGTGCGACAGCGACCTGCTGATCTGCGCCGGGGCCCGCTTCGACGACCGCATTACCGGCAAAGTCGAGAAGTTCGCCCCGGATGCCGAAATCGTCCATATCGATATTGATGTGTCCGAGCACCATAAGAACAAGCGCGTGGCCCACCCGATCCACTCGGATGTGAAATACGCGCTGGGCCGCCTCTGCGAACTGGCGAAAGAAGATTTCAAGCAGCCCGATCTCTCCGAATGGTTCGCCATCATCAACGGATGGAAAGAGGAATACCCTTTTGAATACGACAAGACCGGCCACATCACCCAACAGGAAGCGATTGAGGCCCTCTACGAAGAAACCAATGGCGAGGCCATCATCACCACCGGTGTGGGCCAGCACCAGATGTGGGCCGCCCAGTTCTACCAATTCCGCGAGCCGCGCACTTATATCAGCTCGCTCGGCCTCGGCACCATGGGCTTCGGCCTGCCCGCCGCCATCGGCGCCAAAGTCGCCTTCCCGGACAAACTCGTCGTCAACATCGACGGCGACGGTTGCTTCCTCATGAATGTGCAGGAACTGGCCACCGCCAAGATCGAGAAGATCAACGCCAAGACCATCATCCTCAACAACCAGCACCTGGGCATGGTGGTGCAGTGGGAGGACCTTATGTATGAGAGCGTGCGCGGCCAGACCATCCTCTGCGATAAGGACAATATCGGCAGCCCCGACAATCTCGAGGCACTCTACCCGGACTTCATTAAGATTGCCGAAGGCTTCGGCGTCGCCGGTCGCCGTGTGTTCAAGCGCGAAGACCTGCGTGAGGCCATTCGCGAAATGATCGAGTTCGACGGCCCCTATGTCCTGGAGGTAGTCGTCCCGCATACCGAGCACGTGCTCCCAATGATCAAACAAGGCATGTCGGCTAAAGAAATTCTAATTAAATCCGAATAACGGTTGAAATTTTCTTCCAGCGGACTCTCCTCGGAGGGTCCGCTTTTTAATTATATAAATCACATTATGATGAAACTAAAACACGGTAGTCTCTTCGCCCTCCTTTCACTGCTCTTTATCCACTTAGCTACTGCGGATGAAGTCATCACCACCGATGGGGCCAGGCTCGTCGGCACGATCACTTTGATCGACCAAGGCACGATCCACCTCCAGACCAGCTACGCCGGCACACTTAAAATCAGCCAGGAGCAAGTTGCCTCCTTCAGCACGGATGAGCCGCGGGTCGTCCGCCTGCAAAGCGGCACCGTCATGGCTGGCCCGATCGAATCCTCCAGCCCCGGCAAGCTAAAAATCAGCTCTGAAGACGGAGTACTCGAAACCAGCACCGCCCAAGTCGCCGCCTCCTGGAGTCCCGGCGCAAAGGATCCGGACGTCGTCCGCCAGCGCCGCGAGTGGCGCTACGATGCTGCAGTCGACGTGACTGGCCAGCGAGGCAACGTGGACAAGTTCCGCGTGGGCACCCGGCTGGATGCCCGACTGGTGAGCCCCAACGACACCC
>PXBU01000029.1 GCA_003566795.1 Puniceicoccaceae bacterium
CCAACGGTCGACGTGGTCACGCAGACGATTGATACTGGAGGCGGTGTATTGCTGTTCAGCAGAAGAGAGGCCCTCGCCCTCGTCCATGACCAATTCTGACTGTTCTGCTTTGCCTTTGCGCTTCCTCGCTTTAGGGATAGGGGTGATGAAATCGGCAATTCCCCGGGTAGGGGCAATCTGCTGAGTCGGTTGGCCATCCCCATCCAACTCCCAGTGCCGGTCCGGGTATTCGTAGGGCGAGTTAAGAATCGGATTATTAAAGAATAGGTCGGACATAAGCTTATAAGCGCAATGATAAACTATTACGTTTGTCGGTATGACAACTTAGAAATAGGTGAGATCGATGCCCTAGTCCAAAATTACGCTGGTTAAGATTAGTGTGAGAGTTATCCGCGCGTTTCAAACCTGTCGACTTACCGATTAGCTCACTATAGCTCTCCGAACGTAATGCTGGAGCTGTCAGATGGAGTAGGAGCGTCATTTGTTTCTGCGATAAGTCTAACCCTCCAACTCATCAAACTTAGCTTTCATGGTCGGATTACCATGAGTGAGTTTCTTGATGGTCACGTCCTGGGCCTTGTCGTTGGCGAGGCGGAGGTTGCGGTCGGTGCCGAGTAGGGCGTCTTTGGTCTTCTGGAGGTGGTTGATGGACTTGTCGATTTCGTCGATGGCGGTTTGAAACTTGCGGGTGGCGAGGTCGTAGTTGCGGGCGAAGCCGTCTTTGAATTTCTCCAGTTTGTCCTCGAATTGGGTCACGTCGATGCTCTGGGATTTGACCAGGGCGAGTTCGGCCTTGTATTGCAGGGAGTTCATGGCGGCGTTGCGCAGGAGGGTGATCATGGGGATGAAAAACTGCGGGCGGATGACATACATCTTCGGGTAGCGGTGGGCGACATCGACGATCCCGGAGTTGTAGAGTTCGCTCTCCGGTTCGAGGAGGGAGACGAGGACGGCGTATTCGCAACCCTTTTCGTTGCGGTCCTTGTCCAGCTCCTTGAGGAAGTCCTCGTTCCGCTTCTTTGTCGCGGTGGTGTCGCTCTCGTTCTTCATCTCGAACATGATGGAGACGATCTCGTTGCCGTCCTCATCGGCGTCCCTGAAGATGTAGTCGCCTTTGCTGCCGCTGCGGGCGTCGTTGTCCTTCTCGAAATAGGCCCGGGTGAAGGCGGTGGCGCGGAGGCGGTTGAACTCTGTCTCGCAGTGCTGCTCCAGGGTCTCGCCGACCATTTTGGTGGAGAGCTTGGCCTTCATGTCGCGGAGGCGCTCGATGGCCTCGTCACGATCCTTGATCTGGGTCTCGTAGCGCTCCTTGAGGGATTTTTGGGTCAGCTCCTGGTTGACCTTATCCGCCTCCAGCTTGGATTTGAGTTGTTGGATCTCGGTATCCTTGGCGGCCGAGGCCTCCTGCAGGTCTTTGGCCCGCTTTAGCTCCGCCATTTCGGAGGCTGATTTACGCTCCCGTTTGGCTTGCTCCAGTTCCGAAGCCAACTTGTCGCGTTCTTTTTCGACAGCGGCCAGCGCCTCCGCGACCGCCAGCTTGCGGGACTCCTCGCCCTTATCCAGCCGGGCCTTCAGCTCCTGGATTTCGGATTCCTTGGCCGCCGCCGCTTTCTGCATCTCGCTGGCGGCTTTTTCCTTCGCGAGTTCGAGGGCTTTGAACTTCTCCTTTTCCGCCAATTCGAGGCGCTCATGGAGCTGCTGCTCAAACTCGCTGTCCCGGACCTGTTTCAGGATGTCGGCATAGCCGGCCTCATCGACCTTGAAGGCTTTTTTACAGTGCGGGCAGATGATTTCTTTCATGAGGGATGAAGGATGAGGGATGAAGGATGAAGGATGAAGGTGGAGGGATGAGGTAATTATGAGGTGGGTCTTTTCTTGCGGGCTTTTACCTTTTTTGCGATGGTGGTGAAGATGGCGATGAGCTGGTTGTTCTCGTCGAGCAGGTTGGTGAGGCGTTCTTTTTTGACGATTTCTGCCTCGATCAGGAGTTCCATCCAGTAGCTGCTCTCGTCTAGCTCTTTAAGACAATCTCCCAATTTGGATATGAATTGCTCGCATTGCCGCCCGAAGGGCACCCGGCAATGCTCACCCTCGACGATGTCTTGGGCTGTTGCGCTTTGCTTCACGACACCATCTCCTCGCTGCCGCGCTCCGTCCGCGTCGGATCGGCTGCGGTAGGCTTCACGGTAGTTGGCACCGACGGAGGTGCCGGAGCGGAGAAGTTGTTTGCCGAGGACCTGAGCCTCGGTAGATTTTGGCAGCGAGGAAAACAGTTTGATAATCCGAAGGGCAAAGGTTCGAGTGCGCGCCCGCAGGTCGGAAAAACCTTCCTCAACGCACATGGCCTCAATTTCTCTGACCTCATAATTCATAACTCATCCTTCTAAAATCTCCCACCGGCCCGCTTTGGTCGATCCCACATGTCGAATCATTTTGGCTGTTCGCAGTTTATTTAGATGATATTTCACACCGCTATCGCTAAGCCCAAGTGCCGTCGCGAGTGCTTTACGTGTCGTCGTCGGTTTGTCTCTTAGAATTGCCAATATTTTTTCTTGGGTAGTTTCTTGGGTAGTTTCTTGGGTAGTTTTCTCCGACGTTTCATCCAACGCAGCGAGATATTGTTCAGAGAAGGGGAATTCCGTCCAGAGGTCGTGGCCGGAGAGACTAAGTTTGGGCTCTGGTGTGCCGCTGGCACGGCAGGCTTCGAAAATGCGATGGATGCCCCGGCCCCAGGATTCGATCTCACCGGCGCGGAAGAAGGCGTTGGCGATGTCCGGATTGAAGGGGTGGGAGGCGTGGTCGCCCAAAAGCTTGGCTAGATCCCAGCCGTCCGGCAGCACGGCCGGGTTCCAGATCTTCAGGCGGTCGGCGAATACTTTGATCTGAACAGGCGCGGGGATGGCGTAGTCCCGGTGAATCAGGGCATTGAGAACGGCCTCGCGAAGAGCGTCGTGGGGGACAGGAAAGGTCTCGATCCGCTGAAGTCCTTCGTAATGGATGGCCGCTTTGAGGTATTTGGTCTGGATCAGATCGACGGTTTTCGCGGTTTGGTTGAAAAGATCGCCGTGCACCTCGTCGTGGTAAGCGAGGTCGGACTCGGAACGGAAATAGCCGATTTTAACGAACGCTCCGGTGACGAAACGCTCCGGGTCTTCGTAAAAGAGTAATACCGCCGCCCGCTTCAGGTAGTCGCCCTCAGTGAGTTTGAGCTTTTCAATGAGCACCGGGTCCGGTTCGTCCAGCAGCCGACGGTCGAGACGACCGCTGGAGCCAGCGAGTTTGCGGAAATTTGCAATGGCGGCAGCCGACAGGTCGTCCAGGCCGACATGGGGTACGGGCACGCCGTCCCAGGTCTTGCCCTGCTTGCGCAGGATGAATCGGTCGAGCGCGGCTCCCTTGAGTTCCTGTAAGGTGCTGCCGCTGCGTTGGTAATATTTGCCTTTGTGGCTGATCGGGCAGGGGTAGGGAGCCACTTCGATTTCCAGATAGTCCTTCGCGTTTCCAGACTTGAGGTTCACTTCGACAATGATCCCCAGAATGTCGCGCACCTTGTTCGGGATGTCTTCCAGCAGCTTTCTGGCATTCTTTACGCCGACGACCTGTCCCGTATCATCCCGACCGATCACCAGCACACCGCCCTCCGCATTGGCGAAGCCACAGATCCATTTCAGATACTCGTCCCGCCAAGTCTGCTTGTATTCAATCTGTTGGGATTCTGCCATGGGTGTTTCTTATCCCCGCGCCCCGCCGCAGACGACGACAAAGTCGAGTTTATGGGCGGTGTGTGGGAAGCGTCTGGGGTGTTAGTTGCGAACGAGTAGAGCTAAAGATGAATGGTCTAGCGTTAAAGTAAAAAGGTGCTGTGGAGCTTATAATTTTCCAAGGCAAGTATTGGAGCCTAGCAGACGGGGTGGGACATCTGCGGTCCGGTCGCTACTTTTTGATGGGCTGGACGGTTACGAAACTCAGCGGCAACGTGACTATGGCGAATGGCACTTAGTTAAGGAAAATTTGCAGCGGCTCATCGCTGCTAGTCACAGTAAAAAGCGACAAGAGTGTCGCTTCTACAGCCGATGCCAGACCTTAACTAAGTGCCATTCTGACTATGCTGATATTTCTGGCTTCAGGGTTTAGCTCTGCCGTAATAATTCGTAATAGTCTGTATAGTTAAATCACATACACAGGGCGGAACATGTTAGAAGGTTGTTAGAAATGCTGTATAATAAAAAAGCCGATGAACTCAGTGTTCATGCGGCTTAGAAGCGGATGGCGGAGAAGGAGGGATTGGTTCGCTTCGCTCAGGGCTGCGCCCTCACCCTTTCGGGTGCCCCATCTCGCTGCGCTCGTCGAACCCGTCCTGTGGACTGGCTCTCATCCCTCGTTCCGGCTCTGCCGGATAGTTTGTTAGCCTGCGGCTAATTGGCGGAGAAGGAGGGATTCGAACCCCCGGTACCGTTTCCGGCACACCTGATTTCGAGTCAGGCACATTCGGCCACTCTGTCACTTCTCCTGGTAGATTGAGCAAAAAAGTAGATGCGGCGGGCTTTGGCAAGTGCGGACTCTTTTGTTTCGCGATAAATCGTCTGCGCGCGCCTCTCGCTTGAAAGTTCGGACCAACCAAACGCTAAGGCGTTCGGCTACGGGGTTGGCAAAAGGTTCTTGTGTGTAGCCGAAGCCCTTAGGCTTTGGTCGAACTCGCTTGAAAGTCGGGACCAACCAAACGCTAAGGCGTTCGGCTACGGGGACCAAACGCGTTCGGCTACGGGTTGAGCAACTCGCGGAAAGCGGCTTCGTCCAGAATAGGGACCCCGAGTTTTTCTGCTTTGGCGTATTTTGATCCGGTGGCCTCACCCGCCAGCAGGTAGTCGGTCTTTTGGCTCACGCTGGAGCTGGTGCGGCCACCCGCTTGCTCAATCATGGCGGTGGCTTCGTCGCGGGTCAGGCTGGGTAGGGTGCCGGTCAGGACCAGGACCTTGCCTGCCAGCACGCCGCCAGTGGAGGCGCTGGCATGGCTGGCGGACTTAAAGTTGAGTCCATGCTGCCGCAGTCGTTCGAGTTCTTCCTGGTTGGTAGGCTTGGCGAACCAGGCATGGATGCTTTGCGCCATGATGCTGCCGATGCCGTCGATGGCTGCGAGTGTTTCCTCGTCGGCCAGGGCCAGCGAATCCAGCGAGTCAAAGGCTGCCTCAAGATCCTTGGCGGATTGTTTGCCCACATGCGGGATGCCCAGCCCGTGGATGAGTCGCCACAGCGGACGCGACTTGCTGGCCTCAATTGCATTTACCAGATTTTGCGCCGATTTTTCTGCAAACTTATCCAGCTGGATCAGGTCGTCTGCCTGAAGCTGGTAGAGGTCGGCGGCGGTCTGGGCCAGGCCGCGCGTCACCAGTTGTTCGATCACTGCGCTGCCGAGGTTTTCGATGTCCATACAGGCGCGGCTGGCGAAATGTTGCAGCACGCGTTGCTGCCGGATGGGGTCGTCCTCGCCCGTGATGCGCCAGGCGGCTTGACTCGGGTCGCGCTCTGCCTCGATGCCGAGTGTTTCGAGGTGCGCGGCAAATTTGAAGGCTTGGCTATTCGGCGGCCGTTTATCCAGATTGACACTCAAAATTTGGGGGATGATCTCGCCAGCCTTCTGCACCAGCACCGTGTCACCGACACGGATGTCCTTGCGGCGAATTTCGTCTTCGTTGTGGAGGGTGGCGCGGGAGACGGTGGTGCCGGCCAGCTGCACTGGTTCGAGTATCGCGACCGGCGTGATGGCTCCGGTGCGCCCGATTTGCAGACTAATTTCTTTCAGCCGGGTCTCGGCCCGCTCGGCCTCGAACTTATAGGCGATCGCCCAGCGGGGTGCCTTCGAGGTGTATCCGGCTTCCTGCTGCAGTTTGAAATCGTCCAGCTTCACCACCGCGCCATCGGTCGGGTAGCTGAATTGCTGGCGCAGTGCATCCAGTTCTTCGATATTGTTCCAGGCATCTTCGATACCATCGGCCAACCAGTATTTTTCCAACACGGGGAATTGCCATGCTTTGAGCTGCTGCTGGATTTCGGCCTGGTGGCTAAAGCTGTCAGCGGGCTCGCAGGCCCCGACGCCGTAGAGCACGATTTCCAGTCGCCGGCGGCGGGCGAGGTTGGGGTCGAGTAGCTTGACGGTGCCGGCGGCGAGGTTGCGCGGATTGGCGTAGCGGGCTTCACCGGCTATTTCCCGCTCGGCATTGATGCGTTCAAACTCTTCATGCCGCATGTAGATTTCGCCCCGGACTTCCAGTATTTCCGGTGCGTCGGCGATGGTAACGGGCAGGCCTGCGATGTGGCGCACATTTTGGGTGATGTCATCGCCCTCGGTGCCATTGCCGCGTGAGACGGCGCGAATGAAGCGACCATCCTCATAAGTCAGGCTGACGGCCACGCCATCAATCTTCGGCTCGACCAGGTAGGTCAGCTTGCGATCCGGGAAGCGCTTCTCCAGCCGCTTGCCAAACTCGATCAGCTCTTCCCGGCTGTAAGTATTATCCAGGCTCAGCATCGGCTTCCGGTGGGTGTAGCTCTCGAATGCCTCCAAACGGTCGTCGCCCACCGAGCGGGTCGGTGATTCGGCAAAGTCAAACTCGGGGTGGGCCAGCTCCAGCTCAGCCAGACGCGCCTTCAGGCGGTCGTAGGCCTGGTCGTCGATCTCCGGCTGCGCCTGCTGGTAATAAAGGGTATCGTGCCGCTGGATCTCGGCTCTCAACTGATCGATTTCTTTTTGCGGGTCGGGCATCGGGAGAAATAGAAGACCTCAAGCCGTTGGAATCAATGGGAATTTATGGGACATACCCGGCCAATTCAGCGTGGCCGGACTTGGATGTAGGCTTGCGCCACCCTCGAACCTTGCGCCACTAGCGTTCTTTCCGCACCGCCTCGGACGTTCGCGGGCTTCCCGTAGGCAAGCCCCTGCGGTTGGGGCTGAAGGAAAGTCAGATCGAGGGCCCTTTTCCAAAATCACACGCTTGCACCACTGCGACAAATCACCCAAGTTTCCCGACTTCCATGACTAAGAAGTTCTACATCACCACCGCAATCGACTATGCCAACGGCTCGCCGCACCTCGGGCATGCCTATGAAAAAGTGCTGACGGATATCGTCGCGCGCTTCCGGCGGATGATGGGGGATGAGGTCAAGTTCGTCACCGGGCTGGATGAGCACGGGCAGAAAGTGCAGATGTCGGCCCAAAAATCCGGCGTCGAGCCGATCGAGATCTGCAACCGTCTGGCCGGCGAGTTTCAGTCACTCTGCCAGCGGCTGGAGATTTCCAACGACGATTATATTCGTACCACCGAGGACCGCCACCAGCAAGTGGTGCAGGAGATTTTGCAAAAGCTCTATGACCAGGGGGAAATCTATCAGGCGGACTATAACGGCTTTTACAGTGTGCGGCAGGAGCAGTTTGTGACTGAGAAGGAAAAGGTGGATGGCGAGTGGCCGGAGATTTACGGCGACGTAGTCGAAGTCACCGAGTCGAACTATTTCTTCAAATTGGCGCAGTATCAGGACTGGCTGGTGGATTATATCAAGACGCACCCGGAGGTGATTTATCCGCGCTTCCGCAGTGCGGATGTCCTGCAGTTTCTCAAAGAGCCGCTCAACGACCTGTGTATTTCCCGGCCCAAGGAGCGCTTGTCGTGGGGGATCGAGCTGCCCTTCGACCCGAATTTTGTGACCTATGTCTGGTTTGACGCGCTGACGAACTACATCACCGCCGCAGGTTACGGCAGCGACGCGTTTGAGCAGCACTGGCCCGCTGACTACCATGTGATCGGCAAGGACATTCTGGTGCCGCCGCATGCGGTCTACTGGCCGATCATGCTGAAGGCACTGGATATCCCGATGCCCAAACATTTTTTGGTGCATGGGTGGTGGCTGAGTTCCGGTTCGAAGATGTCAAAGAGTTCCGGCGACGTGGTCGATCCGCTGGATTTGATCGATCAGTTTGGGGCCGACGCCTTCCGCTACTTCGTGACGCGTGAGATGAATGTGGGGCAGGACAGCGACTTCTCGCTGGATCTCTTTATGAGCCGCTACAACAGCGACCTGGCCAACGACCTCGGCAACCTCGTCAGCCGCCTCCTCAACATGGGCGGTCGCTACACTGGGGGCAAGGTGCCCGCCGCTGCACTGGAAGAGGCTCCCGAGCAGGATTTGCAGCAGCTCTGGTCGGAGGTTTCGGCGGAGCTGATCCCGCTCTACGAGGACTTCCAGTTTCACAAGGCACTCGACCGGATTTTCAGCTTTCTCTCCGGGATCAATAAATATGCTGAGACGCGGGCACCCTGGAAGCTGGCCAAGTCGGATGACCCCGCAGACCGCCTGGCACTGGAGACTTCGCTGGCCACCATGGCGGAGGCGCTGCGTCTGGCCGTAGTGCTGCTGACCCCGGTGATGCCCTTGATCTCCGCGCAAGTACGCTCACTCATCGGCGCGCCTGAAATCGAGCGGGTAGCCGGTGAACTGGAGTGGGGCAACCGGCTCGAAGGCGCTGCGCTCGGTGATAAGACCATCCTTTTCCCCAGGCCGGAGAAGAAGTAAAGTCGGCCGGATGGGACGAGCGGCAGGGTCTTATTTATTCGGCGGCTGGGCGCCGCACGAATAGGCATTTAAGATAAGCAGGTGGGGAGGGTCCGGCTCCGTCCGGACTGCGGAGGCAGAGGCGGTTCCGATTGCACATTCGTGGCCCTGACGGAGCCGGGCCCTCCCTGCTTAAAATGATTCAATATTTCAAGAACAGGTATAAAGATTTCAAATCCAAGAAATTTTGATCTGTGTAAGGCCACGTGTGGCGGCTATTTCCGCGACGGCACCTCCGTCTTGCGCGTCTGACGCCAAAGTTGGCGGTGCTTGCGTATCCAGTCGAGCAAAGCCCGTTCGAAGCCGATGTCTTCGCCGAGCTTTTCCGACTCGAGCCACTTGTGTTTCAGGATTTCATCCCGCTCGGCTAGAAACTCCTGATAGAGACTCGACCGTTTGGCAAAGTCGTGCTGCGCTTTGTTTGCGGTTGAAGCTTCCAGTGACATATCGTCCTTACTCATTGAGTGGGTATTCTTTTTCTGATGCAGAAGATAGGGACAGTAGCAGTTAATGGTGCAGTGGCTAGATCAAAAAAAATGTGAATTCATTTTTTCGGCAGCTTCTTCAGGATTTGTCGGGCCACTTGCATGAACTCTTTGGCCGCCGCCGAATCGGGATCGCTGATGACGATAGGAATGCCGCGGTCGCTGCCTTCGCGTATCGAAGGGTCAAGCGGAATTTGGCCGAAAAGATCACATTCCAAACTGGCGGCAATTTCGGCGCCTCCACCTGCGCCGAAGATGGCTTGGCGCGCCCCGTCAGGTCCTGCCAGATAGCTCATGTTCTCAACCACGCCGAGGATGGGCACGCTCACTTTGTCAAACATGCGGGCGCCGCGGCGGGCGACATTAAAGGCTGCTGGTTGCGGCGTGGTCACGATGACCGCGCCTTCGAGCGGGATAGTCTGCACCAGCGAGAGTTGCGCGTCGCCCGTGCCGGGCGGTAAATCGATTAAAAGGATCTCCAGCTCGCCCCAGTCCACGTTCTGGGCGAATTGTTGGATGGTCTTCATGATCATGGGGCCGCGCCAGACGACCGGCGTCTCTTCGTCGATCAGAAAGCCCATCGACATGATACGCACGCCGAAATTTTCGATCGGCACGATCATGTCATTCGCGATCTCAGGTCTGCCGGCTGCGCCCAACATCAGCGGTACCGATGGCCCATAGATATCAGAATCCATCAAACCAACTCCGGGGCGTCCTTCCTCCTCCAGTAGCTGCTGGAGCGCACAAGCCAGATTCACACTGACGGTGGACTTGCCGACGCCGCCTTTGCCGCTGGCGATGGCGACGGCGAACTTTACTTTCTGCATGGCGCTGCTACCTTTCGCGGCAGACCCGTTGCCCGCAGGTGCCCCGGGGGCGGGCTGTTGCTGCGGCTGGGAGATCTCCATCCGCACCTTGACGTCATTAATGCCGTCGAGTGCGCCAACGACCGACTTCACTTCGGCCGCAATTTGCTCCGGCACTTCCTGATTGCCGGTGGTGATTTCGATGCCGATGAGCGCGTTACCGCCGCTATCGATGCCAACCTCACGCACCAGTCCAAAGGACACGATATCCCGGCTGAAGCCGGGGAATTTCACTTGCTTGAGGGCGTTTTTGATTAAGTTGCTGTCCACGTCGTCGTCAGATTAGGGTGAAACGTTGTACTCTGTAGGGGTTCGATGAGGACTCAACAGGAAATCAAACTTTTTTTGGCTCTACTGCGACGGGGCCCGTGGTGCCTGCGCCTGCGCATGGCACGGGCCCCGTGGTGTCTTCGCTTGCGAATGGCAGTATCGCCGTGGAGGCGATACTTTTTGCCCCCGGAGGTAGTGCGGCGGCTTGGTGATGTCGAAGCCATCGCCTGAACGGCGATGGTGGCATTCGCAAGCGAAGCCGCCACGAAAACAGAAATCTCCTGCCAAGTTTGGATTTGCGTTTGCGCTTTTTCAGAGATTCCCGCAAAACCCTCGTCATGCGCTTATCATCACTCTACCTTTTTCCTCTTTTGTTACTGCTTGCACTGCCCTCGGCCCTGAATAGCCAGGCGATTGACATCGGGGAGGCCGTTCGCCAGGGGGAGGGCCGGGTCGCGCTGGCGGTGGAGAGTTCCGACGAGAATATTCGCAATCTCGCCCGCCGCGCCTTCGGCCTGCATGGCGGTATCAATGTGACCACGCCGGCGAATGCTGCGTTCATCGTCCGGATCGAACCTGCGGGCGGCGGTAATGCCGCCTTGTTGACGGTCGGCTCCGGCAGCCCGTTTCAGGAGCAACTGCGCCGCACGGTGCCGGGTCGCGACCTGAATAATGCGGTCCTGCGAGCCTGCGACCTGGTGGTGGAGGCGACGCTCCGCAGCAAAGGCTTTTTTGCGGGAAGACTGGCTTTCGTGGGTAAGCGGGGCGGCGTCTCTGAGGTGTATACCAGTGACTTGCTCTTCAATCAGGTGCGCCCGCTCACCCGCGACCGTGCCCTGGTCACCGGGCCGCGCTGGGCGCCCGATGGCAGTCGCCTGCTTTTTACCACCTATTTCAATACTGGCTTCCCCGATATCTATCAGATCAATCTGGCGACGGGGCGCAAATCGCCGATTGCCACTTACCGGGGCACCAACACGGGTGGCGTTTTCAGCCCGGACGGGCGCCGCATTGCGATGGCACTCTCCGGCAGGGGTGACTCCAAGATCTTCATTGCTGACAGCAATGGCCGGAATCCGCGCCGTGTCACTTCGATGAACGGCCTGGAGGCCAGCCCCAGCTGGTCGCCGGATGGTCGCCGCCTGGTCTTCACCTCCGATGCGCCGGGCCGCCCGCAGCTGTATCAGGCACCTGCCGATGGCGGCAACCCCCAGCGGATACCCACCAATATCAGTAACAGCGTCACCGAACCGACTTGGAATCCGGTCGATCCCAACAAGATCGCCTTCACGGCAGTCATTGCGGGCGGCTTCCAAATTGCGGTTTACGATTTTGAAGCCCGCGAGAGTCGTCAGATCACTACGGGTGCCAGCTCCGTCGAGCCGGCCTGGCTGAGTGATGGTCGCCACCTGGTGTTTACCCGGCGCGAAGGCGGC
>PXBU01000392.1 GCA_003566795.1 Puniceicoccaceae bacterium
CCCTTGTATTGTATCGTGCTGTTCGTGTTATTATGGAAGTCGCATCAAGCGGCGATTCTGCCGGACCCGTATGCGCCGATCTCCTACGAATCCGCTCGTGATTTTTCGCGGCACCCGATCGCTTTTCTGGCGCTCTTCTGCAACCTGCAAATTCTGAATTTAACGGTGGGTCTACTGATGTATCAAAAGGCAGTCCGCTCCGGCATGCGCGTTCCGGTGGAATTGCTGCTTTGCTGGTTTATCGGGGCCGTTGCGCTGATACCTTTTGTCCTGCGGCTGCTGGTGCGCAGAAAATCGCTCGCTTGATTTTGTCTTTTAGGCGTCCAGCCCGGCCAGGAAGGGCGTGTCGGGTCGAGGCGTAGAGGGGCTTCGGTCTCTCCGTCCGCTCGCGAGCGGTTTCCTGCCGTGGGTAGACCTTCCACCGCTGTTGCCCGTCGGATTCGATCTGGAACGGACCGGGGAAGGCTTGGCCGTTTGTCCTCGGCTTGCCGAAATAGTCTTCATCCAGCGTGAAGGGTGAACCATCGGGTTGCACGAAGGGGAGGTCTGGTATGAGGGCGCGGCCGAGCCGTTCACTGGTTACGAGAGCCCTCGCGATGTCTCCTGCCCAGGCCCGCTCCAGTTGCAGTTCGATCCATCGCGCTCCAGTGTCGTCGCGGGTCAGGCGGAGTTTTGGATCTACTTCGGACACGGCGGCATCGGTCTCGTGTTTCGAGGGGCTGGCACCTTTCAGGAAAAGGTTCCCTGACATCGACATGGGCAGCGCGGCTTCGTCGTAAAGGCTAAGCCGCGCCGGGCCGATGAACAGGTTATTGTAGAACCGGCTGTCACCGCCCTGGATGTTGGAAAGTCCAGCAATTTCGGTGCTGTTTGCGGGATGCCACGGAGTCTCCCGGTTGAGCACTGGCACGAACTGTATTTTCCCGCCGATAAGGTTATGCGCGTAAGCACCACCTTGCGAACGGTCTCTGATCGAAACCTCGGACAGGAAAATGTTGTGATCGATCAGGAAGGGGCCGTGGTTGACCTCAACATACAGATCGTCGAGCGGAGCAACGTCGTGGACGAGGTTACGAGTGACGTGGGTGCCCTGGGTCATCCAATCGAGCCAAATTCCGCGACCGGCCCGGTAGATATGGTTGTCACGGATGATGGTATCAATGGGCGCATGAAACTTGATAGCGGCCTGTTCATGCCCGCTGAACAGGCGGCGGACGTGGATGTCATGGATGCGGTTGCCCTCGATCAGACTGAAGGCGGGACCGAGACTGCCGACGATTCCGGCTTGCTCGCAGTGCGAAATGTGATTTCCACGCACCACATGGTGGCCGATGTTTTCCCTCGACCATCCTGCGGCGAGTCCGCGTTTAATCGTTTCGACGTATCCCTCGGCTGAGTTGGCGGAGGTGTTGTCAAACTCGTCGCCGTATTTGCCCAGAGTCAGGCCGGTGCATACCGAGTAGCGGATGATGTTGTCCTCGATGATCCAGCCCTTGCTCCAGTGGGTTCCTATGAGGCCGACTTGCTCGGCGGTGGGCGGGGCCCAATTGGTGGCGGCGTGCTCCATCGTGAAGCCGCGCACAGTAATGTAATTGCGGCCGGGTTCACTTGGATAGAAGACCGCCTGGCGAACGTTGATCTCGATCCCGTCCTCATTCGGATCGACGTCCGGGAACTGGGCGTGGATGATGGTGTTTTCAGAATCGACCGTGCCAAACCAAAGGGGCTGATCGTCCACCGGTCGCTTCACTTCGTCGAGTGCCGAGGCCTCGACCAACCAATGGCCATCCAGATAAACTGCGCCGGTATGATGCTTGCGTCCGAGCGGGCGAAACCAGTCGCCGCGAATTTCGTCGGCGTAGGGGTTGAAATCGCCGAAGAAAGCATTTGGCAGCACCACCTTCCACGTGTCGTGTTCCACGTGTTCCCAACCCTTGACTACTTCGGAACCCTTGATGACGACATTCGCTCCAGGCGCAGCTTGGTAAGTGATGCGCCGGTCAGCGGATTTGCCGCTGCGGGGCGGATCGATTCGCTCACGGTAGATTCCCGCATGAACAGTAATTACATCGCCGGGCATCGCCCGGTTAGCGGCTTCCTGGATGGTGCGTATCGGTGCATCGGCAGACCCGCTGGCCGCGTCGTCGCCACTGATTGCAACGTGGTATTCCCGCGCGTCCGCAGACGGGATAAAAATGGCGGCAGCCAGAAGTATGGGAAGGAGGTATGTTTTCATTGATTTGGTGATTCAGGGTGTGGCGAAGAACCCGAAAATAATCCAGCCCAGCAATGCGGCGAAGAAGATGACGGTGAGTACACTGAGGCTGACGCGTTCCTGTTTAGTGAGTCGCATCCGGGCAATACAAAGCGGGACCGTATCCAGCTCAAGATTTGATTTTTTCCTGGATTACCCCCAACATGGAGCAATGAAACGATATCTCTTGCCCCTCTTTCTTTTTTCTTCGCTGCTCCTCGCAGGTTGCGTCAGCCATAGCCCTCACTCGGAGTTTGCCCGGACGATTACGTTTTCTGTGCTGGAGACTTTCAGCTATGAGCATACGCTGGTCTCCGGTATGGATTTTCGCGAATCCGAGGAGCAGATGCTGGAAAAGCTATCGAAGTCGGTGCTGGTATCGGAGTTCGCGGCGCGGGGGTTTGACGAAGTCGAGACGGAGAGTGATTTCTTTGTCGTGGCCAAATGGAAAAAAGAGGTGAGCAGCTACCCAAACGTCTTCGACCACATCGACGGGGTGCAGGACTCGATGAATCGGCGTCATAAGCCAAGTGCCCGCTTCGCAGCGCGTCTTCATTTGACGGTGGAAGTCTACGAGACATCCAACCGCAAATTATTTTGGCGTAGGGAATTGCCCAATGTTTTTGACGCTGTGCAATTCACCGAGGGTCGGGTGACGGAGTCACTGCAACGCGCTGTCGAGAACTTTCCCGAGCGAATCGAGCGGGATCCCGATTTGCCTGACATCGAGGCGCGTTGAAATGGGCCAAAAAGACGGCACTGTCGTGCCATCGCTACTGTCTCATTTTATGGGATACCAGCTTTTCGCTTTTAATAGTCGAAGCGCCAAAAAAATGGCGGTGTCAGTCTGCCAGCCCCTGCTGAATGGCGGCTTGCTGCAGCTGGGTGATCTCGGTGATGCCTTTCGCGCCGAGTTCCAGCAGGCTATTGAGTTCGTCACGCGTGAAGGTGGCTTCCTCGCCGGAGCTTTGGGTCTCCACATATTTGCCGGAGCCCGTCATCACCAGGTTGGCATCGACGCGGGCGTCTTTGTCTTCCAGGTAATTAAGGTCGAGCACCGGGGTGTCCTGATAAACGCCGACGGAGATGGCGGCGACGGAATCGGTGAAGGGGTTCTCCGCGAGTGCCTCCTGCGCGATAAGCTTTTGCACTGCGATTTGGGCGGCGACATAGGCTCCGGTGATCGAAGCGGTGCGGGTGCCGCCGTCGGCTTGGAGGACGTCACAATCAATCCAGATGGTTTTGCCGGTCAGTTTCTTTAGGTCAAACACCGCCCGCATGGACCGTCCGATCAAGCGCTGGATCTCGATGGTGCGGCCATCCGCCTTGCCACGGCTGATATCGCGTTGCTTGCGGTCCAGCGTGCTGTAGGGCAGCATGGAATACTCAGCTGTCATCCAACCGCCCTCAACCTTTTGGGCGCGCATCCAGGAGGGCACCCGGTTGTCGATCGAAGCCGCGCAGATCACACGGGTGTCGCCGAAGCCAACCAGAACCGAGCCCAGGGCATGGGGCGCGATGCCGGTTTGAAAGGTGATGGGCCGCAGTTGATCGATGGCGCGTCCGTCCGGACGGGCGAAGGGTGCTTGGATGGTTTCAGACATCCTGCCATGAAGCTGTGTGATTCGGCAGAAATCAACTGGAAAGCGAGCAGATGGTGGGAGGGTTGGGTGTATGCCCGATTCGCGGCTCGCGGGGACGCTAGCCCTCTCGCTCACTTGGGCACTTTGAAGCGTCGCTTGGCTTCGCCGCCTTCTTTGGGCTGCTTGAAGGGTTTGGCTGATTTAGGTTTGGTGCCAGCCAGTTTGCTCTTGGGTTTGAAGGGGCGTTTTTCCGCGCCGCCTTTTTGATCGTTTGAGAATTTAGATGGCTTGTCGCGGTATTTTTTGAATTTGCCGCCTTTCTTGCCCTTACCCGCACTAGCCGGGCGTCGCTGGGCTTCGAAGGGCTCGCGGTCCTCGGCGATTTCTTCGCCGCCGCTGTTGTCTTCCTGGCGGCAGATATCGAAGAGTGCGCTGGCGATGTCAGTGGGGGCATGCCCCGCGTCGAGCAGGCGCTCGATCCAGTCATCATGGCGCTTGAAATCTCCCTCTTCCAGTTTGTCCCGCACGGTGTTGAATACCTTGTCGGTCTTGCGGCCCTCGACTTCTTCCAGCGAGGGAATGCGCATACGGCGGATCGTTTGGCGGGTATAGCGTTCGATCGCCTCCAGTCGGTAGATATCCCGGCCGTAAACAAAAGTGATGGATTTACCACTACGCCCGGCCCGGCCGGTGCGCCCGATCCGGTGGACGTAGTCTTCGGGGTCGTAGGGCAGGTCGTAGTTGAAGACTACGCCGACATCGTCGATGTCGAGGCCGCGCGCCGCCACGTCGGTGGCCACCAGCAGTTCGACGCTGCCATCGCGGAATTTTTTGATGACGCGCTCACGGTTGTTCTGCGCGATGTCGCCGTGGATCCGGTCGGCCAGATAGCCGCGGGCGGCGAGCGCTTCGGTGGCGTCTTCCACCATCTGCTTGGTGTTGCAAAAAACAATGCCCCGGGGCTTGGTCTCGAGGTCGAGCAGGCGGCACATCACTTCGATTTTTGAGCGGTTGCGCACCTCGTAGTATTCTTGCGCGATGCTATCGACGGTTAGCGCCTTTTGCTCGATACTGATCTCGGCGGCGTCGCGGCTAAAGGCGCGGATCAACCCCTGCACGCTCTTGTTCATAGTGGCCGAGAAAAAGAGGGTCTGGCGCGTGTCCGGCAACTGATCGAGGATGATCTCCATGTCCTCACGAAAGCCCATGTCGAGCATGCGGTCGGCCTCGTCGAGAATGCACATCTGAATGGAGCCCGTCTGCAGCGTGCCGCGGCGCAGGTGATCCATGATGCGGCCAGGCGTGCCCACAACCATCTGGGCTCCTTTGCGTAGCGACCGCATCTGCCGGTCGATGGGCGCACCGCCATAAACGGGCACGGCGGAGAGGCCTTTGACCGCCGAACCCAAGCGGTGGATTTCGGCGCAGACTTGCACCGCCAGCTCACGGGTTGGGCAGAGCACCAGCACCTGCGTCTCCTTTAGCTCCGGGTCGATGCCCTGGAGTGCCGGGAGGCCGAAGGCGGCGGTCTTACCCGAACCGGTCTGGGAAAGGCCGACGATGTCCTGGCCAGTAAGAATGGCCGGAATCGTTTTGGCCTGGATGGGCGAGGGCGTTTCATACCCGAGCTTCGCAATGCCTGCGAGTAGTTGCGGGTTTAGCCCGAGTTCAGTAAATGTTGTATCCATAGAGTGAGTTAAAGCCTGCATCGGTGCCAGGAGTCGCCGATGCAGGCTTTAATAAAATTGAAATTCCAGGTAGGTTATAGTGCACATTCCGGATGCTGCGGGTGCCGAAAGGAATCGCTCAATATAAATGGGAGTGACAGGTACGGACCCCCAGCACAAGGCTGAAAAACATCGAGCGGGAAGCTGTGGGTGCGGCTGGTTGTAGCTGCTAGTGGAGGGTTCAATAGGTTTTTTCCTCTATGTAGCGAGAGGGGGTGCATCCCAAAAGAAAAGCTTCTCAGATCGGACTTGTCCGTTGTAGGCTCCGAAAGATGTCAGATAACTGGAAGATTGCCGCTTTTTACCACTTCACTGAACTGCCGGACCGCGATGAATGGGCCGAGCGGATGGTCGATCATGGCCTCAAGGTGGGTCTGCGCGGCACACTGATCTTTGCGCCGGAGGGGGTGAACTCGACCTGTGCCGGTTCGGCGGAGGCGATTGACGCCACCATTGACCTGCTCCGCTCCGACCCGCGCTTCGCCACCATGGAGGTGAAATACTCCTACGCGGACTTCTGCCCCTTCCCGAAATTCAAGGTTAAGAAGAAGCCCGAGATTGTGACCTTTCGTCAGGCAGGAGCCGATCCGCGCGATACCGTGGGCACCTATCTGGAGCCTGCGGAGTGGAACGAGCTGATCCAGGACCCCGAGGTGATCACCATCGACACGCGCAATGACTACGAAGTCGAAGTGGGGCGGTTCAAAGGAGCCACCAATCCGGATACGGCTGATTTCGTCTCTTTTGCCAAGTTCGTCGATGAGCAGCTGAAGGGGAAAGAGGACCAGAAGATCGCGATGTATTGCACCGGTGGCATCCGTTGCGAGCGGTCCACCGCCTACCTGAAAAAGAAGGGATTCAAGCATGTCTATCACCTCAAGGGCGGGATCCTGCGCTACCTGGAGATGATGCCCAAGGAGCAGAGCCTATGGCAAGGTGATTGCTTCGTCTTCGACTACCGGGTGGCGCTCAATCACGATCTGGAGCCTGCGATGTGGAAGATCGACCCCGCGACGGGCGATCCTGCGCCGATGGAGGAGGGGGAAAAAGCGAGAATCGCCGAACGCCGCCGCAGCGGGGCGATTTTCCAGAAGCCTTATACGGTTTAAATTGATTGCGGAAGATTATTGTGCCAGAGGGATGGTTGTGTTGACGAATGACAAGGCGATGGCGAGGTTGCCGAATTCGAAGTTACTGTAATAGTGTGGTTCATGTAATATGGCTGGATTCGACGAAAATATAGTGCGTGAGTATTTTGAGCTCAACGGGTTCTTCGTGCGTCAGCTGCGGAAGTATCAGGTGCAGTCGCGCAAGAAGCGCACGGATGAGGACACCGAACTGCTGGTCTATAACCCGGCTGCTTCGATGGATTCGGGGCAAACGGGCTTTCAACTTTTTTCGGCTGACATGCTCAAGATGCGGCGTGCCTTCGTGGTGGTGAAGGCCTGGCATACCTCACGTTTCACTCCGGCCATGCTCAAGAGCAGCTCGCGGATTTTTGAATTTCTCAAAAAGGACGTGTTGAACCAGGTGGAGCAGTATTTTAGCTGCGACGAAACCTCCGACGATGAATCCCTTTTTTCGGATGAGGCACCGTTTAAAAAGATTTTGGTTGTGCCGGCGATTCCGGCCAGTGATCCGCAGCGTAGCGAGGCGATCCATCTGTTGCAGCAAGGGGGTATTGATGGGGTGCTTACCTTCGGCACCATCCTGGAGAACTTGCTGCGCAAGGTGGAAGTGAATCACAGCTACCGGAAGTCAGACCTGCTCCAGCTCATGCGGGTGCTTAAAATCTACGATATGGTGAAGGAGCCGCAGATGAATCTGTTCGGATGAGGTGCGGGACGGACATCCGATTGCCGATGGCCATCACTTGCGGGGATCCCGCCGGGGTGGGGCCGGAGTTGATTGAAGCTCTGTTACAGGCAGAGCCAAAACTCGCCGGCGAGGTGCTGGTGTTTGGGCCAAAGCAATGGGTGGATGATTTGCATGCCCGCTTCCGGGTTCCGCGGGAGGCGGTGGGTGATCCGGCCTACCAAATGGATCCGGGGTGCCCGACAGTCGCGGGGGCCACGCTGGCGCTGGAAGCGATGCAGCGGGCGGCCCAGGGCTGCCAGTCGGGACGCTTTCGGGGAGTGGTGACTGGGCCGGTCAGTAAATACTGGCTCAGCCAGGCCGGGTTTCCCTTTCTCGGGCAAACCGAGTTTTTTGCGGATATCTGGGGTGGGGCACCGACCATGGCGTTTATCGGTGAACGTTTGCGGGTGGTGCTCGCGACCTGGCACATTCCCTTGCGCGCGGTGCCGGATACGCTCGATGCCGCGTGCCTGGAAAAAGCGGTGGATCGGGCTTGTCAGCTGGCGCAACTGCTGGGTGTGGCGGAGCCTCGGATCGGTGTCTGCGGCTTGAATCCGCATGCCGGAGAGGCCGGATTGCTGGGGAAAGAAGAAGTCGAGGTCCTGGACCCGCTGCTGGACCGCTTGCGTGAGCAGCTGCCGGGGCTCTCCCGCTGCTTGCCGGGGGACACCGTTTTTCATCGGCAGTTGCAGGGTGAATTTGATGTGGTGATTGCGGCCTACCACGATCAGGGGCTGGCGGCATTGAAGGCACTTGAGTTTGATTCCGCCGTCAACGTGACGCTGGGCCTGCCCTTTCTCCGCACCAGTCCGGATCATGGCACCGCCTTTGAAATCGCCGGACGGGGACGGGCGAATTCCGGCAGCTTTCGCGCCGCCGTCCGCGTGCTGCGCGAATTAACCTGATAGATCCGGTCGTTCAGATGAGTCAATTCGTGTAAACCCCTGATTAACGGTTTCACTCATTCTTTTCGGATTAACCGCTTGATGATTGCGTCCCCATCCTTTTTGACTAAGCACTAGGTGATGATTGAAACAGTGGAGATACCGGCAGGTGTGCGTGAGGGGAACGAAAAGCTCGTTCTTGTGACTCCTGCTGCTGGTGCCAAGTTAGCTGCGCTGGTGGCACGTGAGCAAAAGGGTGATTTCCTGCGGGTGAAGATTACCGGTGGGGGCTGCAACGGCTTGAGCTATAAGATGAAGTTTGTCGATGCCCCCAAGCGCGGCGACATTCTGGTGCGCTCTGCGGGTGCGATGGTCTTGGTGGATACCAAGAGTGCGCTCTATTTGCGTGGCACCGAGCTGGATTATTCGGACAAGCTCGTCGGCGGTGGGTTCAAGTTCAGTAACCCGAATGCCAAATCCAGTTGCAGTTGTGGTGAAAGCTTTAGCATTTAGGGTTGAAAGCTGGGATTCGATCCTTTTGAGTTTCCCCTATGGTCATCCAATCCAAACTATGATGGTAGATTCTTTTCAGAAGGGCGGCATGTTGCCGTGCTGGATTCTGCTGCGGTTGTTTGGCCTTCGTCACATCCGACTGCGGGTGATTTGTTAGCCTGATTAATTAATGCCTAGATATCCGAACTCACGCGGTAAATACAACCGTAACTTCCGGCCACGCGGCCCAAGACGTAATGAACGCATCCGCGCCTCCGAGGTGCGCGTGATTGGTCCTGAAGGGACCAATCTCGGGGTGATGCCCCCAGCCAAAGCGCTGGAGCTCGCCAAGAAGGTGGGGCTTGAGCTGATCGAGGTGTCGCCCACGGCGCGGCCACCTGTCTGCCGCATCCTCGACTATGGCAAGTTCAAATATGAGGAGAGCAAGAAGCAGAAGGATAACAAGACTCACACGACTAAGCTCAAAGAGGTGAAGTTTCGGGTGAAGATCGATCAGCACGACTTCATTACCAAGTTGCGCCGGGCGGAGAGCTTTCTCGATCATGGCAATAAAGTAAAGTTGACGCTGCAGTTCCGCGGCCGCGAGAACGAGCACAAACAGCTGGGTGTCGAGCGGGTCAGGATGGCTGCGGATGAATTGTCCGGGGTTTCCACCGCAGATTCCGAGCCCAAGTTAGTCGGACGACAGGTCACGCAGATCCTGTCTCCTCTGCCGCAGAGTCGGCGTAAATTGAAGTTCAACGCGCCCGATCACGAGCCCGACGAGACCGAGGAAACGGATGAGGTCGACGAGCACGAGGAAGCGCACGAGGAAGCCAGAGATTCTTGATTCCTCTCGGTGCTTCATTTCAGGCATGAAAACTGATGAAAATGGTAGCGGATTGTGTCCCCGCAGGCCGGTAGGGGGCTGAAACATGATCAATGCTTTGAGGGACTTCGTGTATCGGCTTTTGTTTTATCTGGGTTCCGTGTTGCTGGGCGTCGTCAATTATGCCGCTGCCAACGATGCCGCTGCGGTAGTAATCGTGGTGAATGGTGGGGACGCCGATTCGGTGGCGATCGGTGAGCATTATGCCCAACAGCGTGGCATCCCCGGTGAGAATATTATCCGACTGGAGACGAGTGGTGATGAGACCATCAGCCTGAGCGAATTCGTCGAGACGATCAATAACCCCCTGCTGGAGGCACTCCTTGAGCAGGGCTGGATCAATGGCGTCAAACAACCGGGGCAGGATCGCTATGGTCGAGAGCGACTGAATGTTGCGGTCCATCGTATCCGCTATCTGGTCACAGTCCGTGGCATTCCGCTGCGGTTTTCGAATGATCCGGATCTCGTGATTAGCGACGATTCCAGGATCCCGCAACAGTTTCAAGTCAACCATGCCTCCGTTGACTCCGAGTTGGCACTGTTGCCGGCACCGCCGGGACTCTCGATGACTGCCTTTGTCCCCAATCCATACTTTGAGGGCAAGCCAGTGCCTGATACAGATGCAAATCGCATCATCAAAGTCTCACGTCTGGACGGTCCGACCAAAGCCGATGTGATCCGCCTGATCGATCGCACACTCGAAGCGGAGGAATCAGGCTTGATTGGGCGTGCGTATATTGATTCAGGCGGCCCGCATAGCAAAGGAGATGAATGGCTGCATCGAGCGGGTGAGCTCGCCCAAGCCGCCTACTTCGACACCGAGTTTGAAACCACCCGCCGACCTCGTGGCTACCCGGACCGTCTCGACGTGCCGGCACTCTACTTCGGCTGGTATCGTCCCAACGCCTATGGCCCCTGGCGCGAGCCGCGCTGGTCGGTCCCGCCCGGTGCCATTGGTTATCACTTGCACAGTTATTCTGCCACGACAGTCCGCTCCGCTTCACGGCGGTGGGTCGGCCCGCTGGTGGCACAAGGCTACTCTGCCACATTTGGCTACGTGCATGAGCCCTACCTGGAATTCACCATTCGGCCCGACCTTTTTATGCAGTTTCTACTGGATGGCAAAAGCTTTGGAGACGCGATTATGATGAGTAATCCCGCTCTCAGTTGGCAGGCCGTGGCCATTGGAGATCCCCTCTACCAGCCATTTAAAACGAGCCTGGATACCCAGTTGGAGACTATGATGGACAGTCCGCTGGCCGCCTATATCGGCCTGCGTCAGCTGAACCGGCTGGAGGCGGAGGCTTCCGAAGCAGCGGCGCTGGCTTACGCAAAAGAGCTCTTTGGCTCGCACCCCTCGCTGGCGATTGCCTATCGACTCGCGCAGATCTTCGCGCAGCAGGATAAGAACCGGGAGGCACTGGAAGTTCTCCGGGTGATTCGTCACATAGATCGTTTCAGCCGAGATGATGCGGCTCTGGTGCAAGCCATGGCGAACCTTTTGCACCGGATGGGAGATTCAGAGCTTGGCTTCGAGGTCTACGAAAAACTTCTCTCCGAGCGCGGCCTGCCCAGGGGCCTGCGCATCGCATTGCTGGAGGGTGCCGTTCCTGTTGCCGAAGCAGCCGGCAAAGCCGCAGCCGCCTCACGCTGGAGCATCGACTTGCGGCAACTCAGGCAGCCCGCCGGGGGAGGGGATTGATCCCTGCTTTAAAACATGACAAAAATAAGGCCTCCCGAGGAATCGGGAGGCCTTAAATGGCTGCTCCCCGACGAGTCGGGACAAGCAGCAGAGCTGGGATCGAACCAGCGACCAAGTGATTAATCCCGACTGGGTCGGGACTCTACTGCTGAGCATGAAAAAGCGACCTAACTTTTCGGGGAGATTTCCACGACTTCAATTGCTTCTCGCGCCGCATGGCTTCAGAGCGTGTCTCATATTCTTCAGCTCCAACAAGGGACCAAGGCCC
>PXBU01000304.1 GCA_003566795.1 Puniceicoccaceae bacterium
ATCGACGCACTCAAAGTTCGCTTGGACGAACTCGCGGCTCACTACCAAGACGACACAAAACCGACAGATGATTTGAAATCTCTCAGATCGGAGCTAGACTACAAATTCGTTTAGCTGAAAACCAGCTACTTGTTAATCATATCAACCGGAAAAACGACATGATACACAAAATCACCACACTCGCACTGGCCAGTTCCCTGCTGCTTTTTGGAGCCCTGGCCCACGCCGATCATCACAAGGTTAATTTGGAAGGTAAGAAAGTAGCGGTGCTGATTGCCGATGGTTTCCATGACGGTGAGACACTCTCGCCGATGTTCTACCTGCGCGAACTGGGCGCCGAAATCACCCTGATCAGCACGAGCAAGGGCAAGATCTCTGCCTATAACAGCGAGGTCACGCTGGACATCCAACACGCGCTGTCTGAACTGTCCGCCGATTCCTTCCACGCGCTAATCCTGCCAGGGGGGCGCTCACCTGCGACCCTGCGGGAGAACCATGACGTGTTGCGCTTCGTGCAGGCCTTCCACGCCACCGGGCGTCCCATCGCCTCCATTTGCCACGGCCCACAGGTCCTGGTGTCGGCTGGTTTGTTGGATGGCGTCAGGACCACCTGCATCGCTTCGATTGCCGACGAGGTTAAGGGCGGCGGCGCTGAATATGTCGACGAAGAAGTTGTCCTCGATGGACAGTTTATCTCCTCGCGGCTACCGCATGACCTGCCGGCATTCAACGCTGCCATCGCGCAGGCCTTGGCCGACTCCTAAGCACCAAATAACTGGGACCTGTCTGCCTGGCTTCAACCCGCTGGGTCCAGCCAGCAGACGGTCACCACAAAATCCTCAAAATAACGAAAGTTAAAACGTATCTTTGAGGCCAATGACCGCAGCTCCTGTGGAAAGCGCGGCCCCAGAGTCAGGACGCTAATGCTGCCACTCTGGCCCCCCTCCACGGCGAGCTGCATGTCGTGAAAGTTCCCATAAGTTTGCCAGCCGGGGAACTGGGCTTTAAAAAATGCCTCCTTGGCGCAAAAAATCAGCGTGGCCCGCTGCTGGGAATCTTGCACGTAGGCCTCTTCTTCGCTCGGGTGCACGACCCTTGCCATTGCCGAGCGGCTCAAGCGATTTGTTTGCTCCAGATCCAGGCCCAGCATGCGCAGGCGCTTACTGTCGGTCGCCACTGCGGCACAGTAGCCGCGCGAGTGCGACAGCGAGGCCAGCGCCCCCTCGGGCCAGATCGGCACGCCATTGGCATCCGCCAAAATTGCTTGCTCCGGCAAGCCGACTTGAGAGAGCGCCGCCCGCGCGCAATCACGTCCGGCGGCAAATTCACGTTGGCGCTTTTCGCTGGCCTGGCGCACCCAATGCGCCTCGGCCTCAAATCGAAAGCGAGGCTGCTCCGGCATCGGCGCGACCGCATAAGCAACCCCCGGCGGCACCAGGCTTTCCAGCGCCGAATCCAGCAAATTCAAGTAGTCCGGCGAATTCATTGATTCTATAGTCAGAAGTCGGAATTGAGTGAACAGCGGTAAAATGTTGGAAGTCAATACCGTATACTCTACTCCTATCGGGAATTTGCCCCCAACCTCGACACGGCTATCGCCGCGTCGCTACAAAATGATGCGGCAGCCAACAGACCCTCAACTGGCAACTCACAACTGTCCTCTGACCTCTGTTCTCTGACCTCTGTCCTCTGACCTCTGACCTCTGACCTCTGTTCTCTGACCTCTGACCTCTGACCTCTGACCTCTGAATCCAAGGATGAACGGTTGACGCCTCCCGTCAGATCGCAAAACTTGCCGCCCTTGTCTCATGAGCCTTTGCGATTTCAATCACTATCTTATCCAGCCCGGTCAAAATTCGAATCTGGCGAAAGTCTCTTCTGATCCTTGGGACGACCTGCCTGATGGTAAAGCCGCAGCAGTGAAACAACTCGCGTCGTTGCAAAACCGCCTATCGGACCTGCAGCAGCGCTTCTTTGTCGACCGCCGCAAGAGGTTTTTGCTGGTGCTGCAAGGCATGGACACCAGCGGAAAAAACGGCACCATCCGGCATGTCTTTCGCGGGGTGAATCCCCAGGGCGTGCATGTGGCCAGCTTTGGCAAGCCCTCCTCACGCGAACTGGCTCACGACTACCTCTGGCGGGTGCACCAACGCGCCCCAATGGACGGAGAGATTATGATCTTCGACCGCAGCCATTATGAGGATGTCCTGGCCGTGCGGGTCAATAACCTGAGGCCGGAGAAAGTGTGGCGCAAACGCTATCGCCACATCCGGGACTTCGAGCAGCTACTGGTGGATGAGAATACCATCGTCTTAAAATTCTTTCTGCACATCGACCGCGACACCCAGAAAAAAAGGCTGCAAGAGCGGCTCGACGTGTCAGCCAAGAACTGGAAGTTTGATGAGTCCGATCTAGTGGCACGCAGCAAATGGGACGAGTATATCCAAGCCTACGAGGACGTCTTTGCCGAGACGGCCTGCAAGCACGCTCCCTGGTATATCATTCCAGCCAACAAGAAATGGGCGCGTAATCTGCTAGCAGCGAGGATCATCGTGGCCTGCCTCGAAGACATGCACCTCAGCTATC
>PXBU01000130.1 GCA_003566795.1 Puniceicoccaceae bacterium
ATTTGTCGTCACCCGTAGAGAGCAAAAACAACATACCCAGGCCAAAGGCACGGCTGCGGCTGTTGTCCCAGCTTTGGATGATTCCCGGCTGGGAAATGTAATTGGCGAAATTTTCGATGATCTTGTCGGACTTCGGGCAGTCAAGCGGCCAGGTCTCGCTGTATTCGCCGAGCACAGGGAGTTGGACGACCACGGGCTCCGCCTCGCCCCGGATGTCAAACTTGAGGATGCCATCACTCGCTTCCGCCGCCGTGATCATATTGCCGAGTTGAATGCGCGGATCGATGTTGGCGAGTTTCTCGCCGTTGATGCTTTCGATGATCTGCTCCTTTTTGAATCGGCCCGTTTGATCGGCGGGGGAACCTGGCTCGATCTCGGCGATTTCCATTGTGAACATGGGCTGCACCAAGTGCAACTTCATGCCCACCGGGCCGAAACGCTCGATCACTTCGACTGTCTGGTTACCTACTGGACGCTGGGAGAATAGGGCCGGCCCCTTATAAAAGGCGCCAGCGGAATCGGCCAAGGCAGTGATACCGCCGAGTGCAATGAGAGTGGTGTGGAATAATGTATGCATAGGATCCTGAGAAAAAGAGGAGTAAACCCCATTGCATACCTCGATTCGAGAAAATAAAATTGCCAACTGTCTCCGGATCGATAGCAGTTTGCGCCATGCGAGCTTTTTCTTCCCGTTCTACTGTCGAGCAGTTTGCGGCGCACTTGCGCGAGGCGATATTAAGAGGTGACCTCAGAGGCAAAATGCCCGGCGTGCGGCGCCTGGCGGACATGCAGGGTGTCGGCTCAAATACGGTGATTGCGGCCATCGAGCGATTGGAGCGTGAAGGCTACCTGCTGCCGCAAGGGCCGGGTAAGCGGAGCAAGATCGTTTTGCCTGATAATGTCACCCCACAGGGGCTGCGGGTGGCGATTATGCTCTACGAGCCAAGCGATGCGGCCCGGGGCTACATGGTCGAGTTGCGGCATGCGCTATCGCAGGCGGGGCATCCGGCGCACTTCTGCGCCAAAAGTCTGGTTGATGTGAGGATGGATCTGCAGCGGTTAAAACGCGTCGTAGCGCAGGAGCAGGCCGATGCGTGGGTTATCTTTGCGGGGTCGCGGGAAATTCTGGAGTGGTTTGCGGCGCAACCAGTGCCGGTTTTTGCCTGTGGCGGGCGGCGCAGGCAGGTCAAAATTGCGGGGGCGGGACCCGACAAGCTAATCGCGCAAAAGACCCTTATCGACAAGCTGGTTGCGTTGGGGCATCGCCGCATCGTGATGCTGGCGCGCGAGGAGCGCCGTAAACCGGAGCCGGCACTTTTTGAGCAAACCTTTTTGGACCGGTTGAAAGCACATGGCATTTCGACCGGTTCTTACAATCTGCCGGACTGGAAAGCGACTCCAGCGGGCTTGGGGGAATGCCTGGATCAATGTTTTCGGGTAACGCCACCCACGGCGCTCTTCATCGATGAGATGTCGGTGTTTGTCGGAGCCCAACATTACCTTGCGCAACGCGGCATTCTGGCACCGCAGCATGTGTCCCTGGTCTGCGGCGATCCGGATCCGGCTTTTGATTGGTGCCGCCCCACGGTGGCCCATATCGATTGGGATCCGGGTGTATTGATCCGGCGGATACTGGCATGGGCGCACCAAGTCGCACTGGGGAAGCACCGGCGGCGACAATACTCTATCAAGACCACCTTCGTCAACGGCGGCACGGTGGGTCCGGTGCCCTGGAAATGATCCGGCGGTGGGGTGCTATGCCATCAGCTCCGCTGATCAGCCAATCATGCCCATGGTCTTGAGCATGGTCGAGATGTAAGGGATCAACTGCTTCTTCCGGCTAACGATGCTGGTTAGTTCGTAGATGTTACTCTGGCTGCGCCTCGGATAGCTGATGGCGGCTTTGACCTCTTCATTGGCGGCCGCGACGAGCAAGGAGTTTTGCGAGTTAATATCGGTGACCAACAGGAAACTGAAGTAAAGATCCTCTTGTTGCCGGTAGGCTTCGAGTGCTTCAGCCAGATCCGCTTCGTATTTCCAGAAATTATCGAAGCCGAGTTCCTCGATTTGCGAGACTGAATAGCGGAGCTCCCCTTCATCATAAATCTTACAGTCCGCATGGATGACTTGCTCCGGCGAATTGTTGATGATCAGCGAGCCAGCGGTGAAGATAATGTCGGCCAGCTCCTGGGGGTCGGCCTGGGCGATCGGGCTAAGCCAATCCAGGAGTTCACGCTCCAATGGGGTGGTGGTGGGACTGTTGAGCATTAGTGTATCTGAGATGATACCCGCCATCATGATACCCGCCATCGCCGGCGCTGGTGTGATGCCGCCGGATCGAAAGAGGTCAGCGATAATTGAACAGGTCGAGCCGACCGGGCGATTGATGAAAAGAATCGGTTGGTCAGTGGGGATATTTCCCAAACGGTGATGGTCGAGAATCTCCGTGATTTGCACCTCGTTGGCACCTTTCACCGCCTGGCCGATTTCGTTGTGATCGACCAGGGCAACACGGGTGTTACCGGGGCGTAAAATGTCACTCTTGGAAAACACGCCAATCAGCTGTCGATCATCGTTGACGACCATGTAGAGCGGATTGGAGCTGTTCGCGATGCGCCGTTTCACCGAGGCAATGGTATCCTGCGGATTGAAGCGCTGGACCTCTGGTTCAATCACGCTGCTGATATGGGTGGCCGTTTTAATGATCCAGGATGAGGTGGCGGAATCGTAGGGGCTGACGATCAAACAGACTTTATTGTTTTTCGCCCGCGCGATCACATCCTCGTCCACTTTAAGGCCACCGGTCACCACCAGTAGCCGCACACCGAGCTGGATCGAGCGCTCCTGAATATCCCAGCGATCGCCCACAATGATGATGCTCCTATCTGATGAGAGTCCTTCTTCCTGGTGGTGGCTGCCGAACGAGCGGATGTCCATCGCACCGATCCGCACATAAAGCTCCTCGATATCGTTGGTATTCTCGCAGTGCAGGACTTGGGCATTCAGCGAGCGGATGATCGAGTCGATGCTGGTATGCACCCGCCGCATGGCCTTGGGCTCCCTGGGTTTGGGGATGAAGAATTCACCCAGCTGGAAGATAGAGACCATGCCTTCGACCTGTCCGTCGGCGTCAATCACTGGTAGGGCGCGGATATCGTGCTTGTCGATGAGCTCGAGTGCTTCTGCGCAAGTGCTGTTACGCCGGACGCTCAGCACCTGCTGGTGCATCAGATTATCGATGCGGGGGGTCACATCGCCGATAAATGGCGGCAGCTTGACCTTAAAGCGCTCCAGGATGGCATCGATTCTGGCATTGGAGTTGCCGCAGCGGGCAGCAACATACTCGGTTTGTGCCGTCGCGTGTTTGTAGGCCTCGTAAGCCAAGGCCGAACAGATCGCATCGACGTCAGGATTCTTATGGCCGAAGATATAAATCGGATCTGTCATTTTTGAAGCTTATAACAAAGCAGAAAAAAATCACTTGAGAACGAGGTATGCCAGACCAAAAAAAAGACCCAGTAACGAAAGTTACCGGGTCTTGGAGAGTCTCTCCTGGCAAGGTTTAGTTAGTTTCCAGTATTCGATTTGTGTCTGTAAATACCTGGTTGATGTTATTTGTCGGCTGTCCATTGGAATCGCGGAGCTCGCCATCGATCTCAGTGAAGAATTCGACATTACCCGCAGCAAACAGGATATGACCACCCTCGCTGCCCCATGGAGAATTCAGTGGATCATCATCCCAGGTCCCATCGTTTTGCAAACCCTTGGTCCAGATTAAGGGCGTGCTGCCAGTCGCGTTTGGTGAAATCGCGGCCATCGTGTAGCTGATCGAATTTTGTGCCTGACTATTGAAGTCGACATCTTGCTCACCATCACGAATTTCGCCGGTGAAAACGACGCGTGGGATGCGGGAAAGTGTCGCGACATCCTCAGCACTGCCGATGTAATACACCTGCGCTTCATTCAGGCCTGCAAACCACGCCATAACTTTAGCGAAATCACCCGGCGAATTTGCGTTTTGCGGCTCATCGGTGCTCCAAGCGGAGCCAGGATTGATCGCCCGCGAACGGGAGCCGCTGGTTTGGAAATTTTGATGGGCCAGATAAATTTGGCGCATATCGCTGGCGGAACCAGCTTGGGCCGCTTTTTTCCGAACGGCACCCACGGAAGGAATCAGGATCGCGGCCAGAATGCCGATAATCGCAATAACGGTGAGCAGCTCAATCAGGGTAAAGCCGGAGTGGGAGTGGGGTTTTTTGTAGTTTTTCATATGAATAATATACGGCTAATTTAAGTATAACTTAAGGAGTGAGGTTAAGGTATGGCAATTCAGGGCGAAGTCCAACCCTTTTTTATTTCTTTTCTAGCAGCCGTTCAGGCGATGGTTTTAGCTTCCAAAAGGCGATCTACTGACTATTGTTGGGGACCCTATGAATGAGTTTATGGCTATTTTCGCGGGTGTGGGTTTGGCTGCGGCCTGCGGTTTTCGGGTGTTTGTGCCACTCTTTATTGCCAGTATAGCCGCGAATACCGGGATGGAGCTCGATTTTTTGGGCGGCTTCAACCTGGAGGAAGTCTTGGGGGAGCACCATTGGCTGGGCAGCACGCCGGTCATGATCATGCTCGGTGTGGCGACGGTGGTGGAGGTCGCCAGTTACTATGTGCCTTGGTTGGATAATGCGCTGGATACGATAGCGACGCCGCTGGCTGTGGCGGCGGGGACCGTAATCAGTGGCACGATGCTACCGGAATTTATGGGGGACGGTTCCTTTAAATGGGCGGTGGCGATGATTGCCGGTGGTGGCACCGCCGGGGTGGTGCAGGGGGCTACGGTGATCACGCGGGGGACCTCGTCGGCCACGACCGGGGGAATCGGGAACCCCGCCGTATCCACCGCGGAGTTGGGTGGCTCGGTCTTAACTGCCGTATTGGCCGTTTTGATTCCGCTACTGGCCGGCGTGCTGGTGCTCTTGCTGCTCTATTTTACCATTCGGACTGTCTTTCGCTACTTTAAGCGGCGGGCTGAGGCGAAACGTGAAGCCAGGCTCGCGGCCAAGGCGGCTGGGGCTTCCCCCAGCGAGGTAGATGAATAAGTTTCAAATAAGTGTTTTCATTTTGTAGAGAACTTGTCTTTGATCCCGAGCTCGTCGCAGTGACGATAGCAAGGTCCATTGAGAGGGTGAGGTGATTGCGAAGAGACGGCACTATCGTGCCATCGCTACAGTTTGAACGCATTGTAAAAACTTATTTGATTTGATGGCATACTCGACGACATGAGAATGAGCCAAACACAGATCTGGCTCGAAGCCACGCGCCCCAAGACCCTCCCGGCCGCAATCTGCCCGGTGATGGTGGGGTCGGCACTGGCCTATGCGGCCGATGCCTTTCAGCTGCTGCCAGCGCTGCTCTGTTTGAGCTTTGCCTTGCTGGTGCAGATCGGGACCAATTTTGCCAACGACTATCTGGATGGCGTGCGGGGCTCGGACACGGAGCAGCGTCTGGGCCCGCAGCGCGCGGTCGCTGCTGGCTTGGTGTCGCCCGCGCGGATGAAGCTGGCGGCGGTGGCCGTGTTGTTTGTCGCCTTCATCACAGGGTTGGGGCTGATTCCTTTTGGTGGCTGGTGGCTGCTGGGGGTTGGGATTGCCTCGGTGCTCTGCGCCTGGCTGTATACGGGTGGGCCTTACCCGCTGGCTTACAATGGCTGGGGGGATGTCTTTGTGGTGTTCTTTTTCGGCCTCATTGCGGTGGGCTGCACCTACTACGTGCAGGCGGGCGCACTGAGCGCGGTAGTGCTCTGGTCGGCGCTGGCTTGTGGCTTGCTCATCAATAACATTCTGGTGGTGAACAACTACCGTGACACCGAAGAGGATCGGCAATCGGGTAAAAGAACGCTGGCGGTAAGCCTTGGTCGGAATTTTGCGCTGTGGCAATACCGGCTCACGGTGATGTTCGTTGCGGTGCTTACGGTGTATCTCAGCCTGTTGCTGAAGAATCGATGGTTATGGCTGGTGCTGTTGACGCTTGTCCCGGCGTGTTTGATGGCAGCGCGCTTGCCACGATTACGCAGCTCGCAGGAGTATCTCGGCGCACTCAAAATATCCGGCCTGGTGGTGGCGGCCTATGGGCTGGTTTTCTCGGTGGTGCTAGTTTTTAACTCAGTTTCAACTCTGCCGCGCTGATCGGTGCCGTGCCTACGTGCCCGACGACGATGCCGGCTGCTTTGTTGGCGAGGGCGGCGGCATTTTCGAGTGATTCGCCGGCGGCCAGCGCGGCGGTCAGCACGGCGACGACGGTATCACCCGCACCGGATACGTCGAAGACTTCCCGCGCTTCGGTGGTCATGCGGCCTATGATGCGTCCTGCCTCGCCCAGCAACATGCCTTCGGCTCCCAGCGTCACCACCAGTCGCTCCGGCGCATACCTCTGGAAGATCGCATCGCAGACCGCCTGATCGTCAAAGGCAGCATCCGGGCTGCTGTCGAAACCTGCCAATTGCAAGGCCTCCATTTTGTTCGGCGTCATCAATGACAGGCCGGTTAAGTTAAGTTGGCGCTTCGGCTTGGGGTCGAGAACGAGCAGCGGTCGCGCCGACGATTGATCCACCGCACGCCGCACGGTCTCCAGCAGCGTATCGTTGACCGCGCCTTTGGCGTAGTCGGAAAAGAGAATTGCGTCGGCCGAGTCGATCAGTGCTTGAAACTCGGCTGACTGCAAATGTTGATCCAGTGCATAGGCGGCGGGCTTGGCCTCGCGGTCGATGCGGCAGAGTTGCTGGCGCTGGACCACGACCCTGGTTTTTACAATGGTGGTGGCTCCGGCTTGCTTGCCCAGCGGCGATAGCCGGATGCCGCGCTCTTCCAGGACCTTGTCGAGCAAGCGGCTCTCCGGATCGTCGCAGTAGGAGCCGACGAGTGTCGTGGCCACACCGAGGCCGACCAGATTGTTGCCGACATTGGCCGCCCCGCCCGGCACATATCGATCGCGAGCGACGGAAACGACGGGCACGGGGGCTTCCGGCGAGATGCGCGTCGCATCGCCCATGATGTAGTGGTCGAGCATGATATCGCCGATCACGACGATATTCAGGTCAGCGAAGCGCGCGAGTGTGGCTGGGATGTCGAGTGCCATTGAGAGCTTAGGTCCAATTCTCGTTTTCAACCAGTTCGAGCCATGCATGGAGCACGAAGGTGTGCAGCTCTTGGATACGAGCGGTGTTGTCGCTGGGGATGATGATGGAGTGGTCGGCGATGGCATGAATCGAGCCGCCGTCGTTGCCGGTCAGCAGGACCGTGGTGACGCCCTGGTTTTTTGCACTCAGAAAAGCCTGGCGGATATTTTCCGAGTTGCCACTGGTGGAGAAGCCCACCAGCAGGTCGCCGGATTTGCCGAGGGCCTCAATTTGGCGCGAGAAGATTGCTTCGTAGCCGTAATCGTTGGCGATGCAGGTCAGCACGGAGGTGTCGGTGTTCAGCGAAACGGCGGGCAGTGGTCGGCGCTCGCCGCGATAGCGCCCGACCAGTTCCTCGCATAGGTGCATCGAGTCGGTGGCACTGCCGCCGTTGCCGCAGGCAAAGAGCGTATGGCCCCGGTGCAGCCGCTCGACCAGGAGTTGGCCGGTTGCCTCTATCTGCGGGAGCAGGGCTTGCATCGCCTCGACACAGGCCTTGAGCGATTGATAGTCTTGTTGAACTTTGGACATGAAATGGCGGGTAGTTTTGCTACCGTGCACCGCTTTAGCAAGCGTTCTTCCAGGCTTCAAAAAGATCCAGCCTGATGAATCTTTTCGATCATGCGGGTGGTGCTGAAGCCTGCCAGAAACGGTAGGAATTGAATCTTCGTGCCGACCGCTTCAAACGCGGCCCGTTCGCCCGGGTGGAGTGTATCCAGCGTGTAGTCGCCGGCTTTGGTGTAGATGTCGGGTTGCAGCAGCTTGATCTCCTCGACCAGGCGCGGGTTGTCGAAGATTAACACATAGTCGACGCAGCTCAGCGCGGCGAGGCAGTAGGCGCGCTCGATTTCGCTTTCGATCGGGCGGTGCGGCCCCTTCAGCGCACGCACACTGCTGTCGCTGTTGATCAGCACCCAGAGGGAGTCGGCCAACTCGCGGCTGGCTTGCAGGTAGGAAATATGGCCGACATGCAGCAAGTCGAAACAGCCGTTGGTCATGACCATCCTGCACCCGGCGGCGCGTTCGGTTTCACGTATTTTGATTGCCTCTTCCAAGGAGAGAAGTTTGGGAGTTTTGAGTTCCATGTCGGCTGGGTCAGAGGCTTCGTTGACTTGCTATAGCGGAGGGTCAGATAAGTTTTTTGTAGCGAGAGGGTTTACCCCTCGATTCAAACGGTTTTTGAAATTTTGTAGCGAGAGGGTTTATCCCTCGATTCAAACGGGCTCGCTATGCGAACGGGCGCCATCCTGGCTTAAAGCCAGTCGCTACGAGATATTTTATACTAAAAATTATTGGATATTACGCTTAGGGGCAGGAGTGGCGATACGGTATGATTGGACGCAAGATTAATCGCCTAAGCGTTTGTCTGGAACAAGGTAATTGCAGACGTAGTCTTTGACTGCCGCTTGCAGCGAGTAGCCGGGCTGGTCGTAACCGCTCGAACGCAATTTTTCCGTATCCGCGCAGGTGTAATACTGGTATTTGCCCTGCAGTTGCTCGGGCATGTCGATGTAGCGAATGTTCGGCTGCTTCTCCAGTGCCGCAAAGATCGCCTCGGCTAGTGCGTTCCAGGTGTTGGCCTCGCCACTGCCGAGATTGAATAGTCCGTTCGCCGTCGGCGTCTCTCCTAGATGCAGCGTCATCGCGACGGCGTCCTTCACGTAGAGGAAGTCCCGCATTTGGTTGCCGTCGGTGTAGTCGGGGTGGTAGCTCTTGAAGAGTCCAATTTCGCCGTTGGCTTGAATTTGCTCATAGGCCTTGGCTACCAGGCTGCGCATGTCGCCCTTGTGAACTTCGTTGGGGCCGAAAACATTGAAGTATTTCAGGCCCACGATCTGGTCGAGCCATCCCATCCGCTGGGCATAGCAGTCGAACATGTGTTTGGAATAGCCATACATGTTGAGCGGGCGGAGGCGGTGCAGGTCATCGAGCCCGTCGTCCATACCCTGACTCCCATCGCCATACGTGGCCGCGCTGGATGCGTAGACGAAGCGGATGCCTTTCTCCATCGCGACGGAGGCGAGTGTCTTGGTGAACTCGTAGTTGTTGCGAATTAGATAGCTGGCGTCCTTCTCGGTCGTCGCCGAGCAGGCACCGAGATGGTAGATCGCTTTGAATTGGTCATAATACTCCGGCGAGTTCTCCGCCAAGTGGAGTAGGTCGGCAGCCTCGCGGTAGTCGGCATAGCGCAAAGGCACCAGGTTTTTCCACTTCTCATCCTGCCCGAGCAGGTCGGCGACAATAATGTCATTATTGCCGCGCTCGTTGAGCGCGTGAACGAGGGCACTGCCGATAAAGCCGGCACCGCCGGTGACGAGTATGTGGTTTCCTTTGGGCATCCGTAAAAAAAAGAACGTCGGAGTCTTGTTATTTTTCGTAAGTGGTCAAGGCGGTAGGGTTCGCAGAGTTTTCTACCGGTTGCATGTTCATTAGCCTGAAATCGGCGACCATTCATCACTGCAAAATTTCGGCGACGCATGCGGCAAAATCTGCGCGGAATCGATAATGCCCGCCGGAGATCTCGCCGCCAGCGTGCGCCTCGGGCAACTCTCCCTTGCCGCAGGACAGCGCCCAAGCCTCGGCACCGGCGGCCCAGGCGGTTTGCAGGTCCACCAGGGTGTCGCCGATGACGTGACAGGACGACGGGTCAATCCCGAGCTGCTGGCAGGCCTCCTGGATGAAGCGGGGCGAAGGCTTGCGGTAGCCGCCTTCCGTATCGGGGGCCTCCGGCGCGATACACCAACCGGCGATCTCCCTGGGCTCGATCTCCAGCAGTTCGAAGAGTCTTTGCTGACAGGCATGCACCTGCTCGATGGGGAAGTAGCCACGACCGACGCCCGATTGATTGGTCAGAATAAAAAAGGGAATGTTCGCTGTGACCAAATCGTGGACGCTCTCCTTCACCCCCGGCAGTAGTTCGATCTGCTCGGGGTCGTTCAGATAGTCCACATGCCGTATCAGCGTGCCATCGCGATCGGCGAAGACGGCAGTTGCCGGCCGGGTGCGGCGAAATTTCGGGTTGATCCAAAGGTTGTGCATGAGTGTGACGCTTTCAGATAGCCGAAGCTATGTGAACCCGAAGGATAATCGAGTCTATAGTTGGTGACTGCGACCAGAAGATCCTCGACTATCCGCATGTTCAGGCAACTCACTGAGAGCATCCGCGTTCACGCACTGCAGGGACTCCGCTTGCGGATGGAAGAGAATAGATTTTACAACCGCTAGGTGGGGAGGAAGGGAGGCGGACCGCTGCGTTGAAATAGGTTGGTCGTCGGTAAAATGTGGATGTCCTATGAATTCCCTATAAATTCCTTTATGTAATTCCTCTTTTTTTTCTTGGATTTACATAAATACACCCTAGGCTTACTGTTATGATGATTGACCGGCATTTAAAAGAGTCTTTGCGTCTAGCGGCTAGTCACTATCCGGTCGTCACGCTGGTGGGGCCTCGGCAATCTGGGAAGACTACCTTGGTGCGCTCGATTTTTCCGGACAAACCCTATGCGAATTTGGAGAATCCTGATGTTCGCTCGTTCGCACAAGAGGACCCTCGTGGATTTTTAGGCCAGTATCCTCAAGGTGCCATTCTGGATGAATTTCAGCGCATACCCGAGTTGCTGTCCTATTTGCAGGGCATTGTTGACGCAGATGAGACCTGTGGGCGCTTTATTCTCACGGGTTCGCAGCACTTTCTCATGATGAGAGATGTCTCGCAATCACTTGCGGGACGCACTGCGATTCTAACCTTGCTGCCATTGAGTCTCGATGAAATCCGCCCCACGCATCGAGGAGCCTCTGCAGATTGGCTCATGCATCATGGGTTTTATCCGAGGCTTTACAAGTCGGCGATCCCTCCGGGAATGGCTTACAAAGACTATTTCCAGACCTATGTTGAACGCGATGTCCGACAGTTACAGCAAGTTCAGAACTTGCCGCTTTTTGAGAAATTCATTCGGCTCTGTGCTGGTCGGGTGGGGCAGTTGTTGAATCTGACCTCCTTGGGCCATGAAGTCGGCATTTCCGCCACGACCGCACGCGATTGGCTGCACCTGCTGGAGGCCAGCTTTATTCTTTTCCGCTTGCAGCCGTATCACGCCAATTTGGGCAAGCGCTTGGTTAAAACGCCCAAGCTTTATTTTTACGATGTCGGCCTCGCTGCGTATCTTTGCGGCTTGGAGGAGGAAAGGCACTTTCCGTCACACCCGCTCCGGGGCGCCTTTTTTGAGAATTTGGTGGTGGCCGATTTATTAAAGTCCCGGCTCAATCAAGGCAAAGAATCGCGGCTCTTGTTTTACCGCGACAGCAATCGAAACGAGATCGACCTGCTTTACCCCTATGGTCCTGCCTATCGGCCAGTTGAAATTAAATCCGGTCAGACACTGTCCAGCGATTGGTTCAAGGCTTTGCGTCTTTTTCGAGAGCTGCCCGATGCC